>NZ_JBBMQM010000006.1 GCF_038900055.1 Henriciella sp. AS95 | reverse complement strand
CGAGACCCTTCCGGGCCTACTCCCTTAGCAGGGGAGCGCCTTCGACCACTCGGCCACGTCTCCGTCGACCCGTTTAGCGGCGACATCTGCGGGGGGCAAGGGGCAAATATCAGCAAAATTCAACGTCTGTATCGCGTCGGTATTGCGTCGGTATTTGATCGGTGCGCCGTCACCCCCCAAAACCGCGGCCAAACCAGCCGCTGACAACCACATCTTGCATGCCGGGACGCAGACCTTAGGGTGGCGTCAAGGAGAGTGGAAAGATGGTCACCAAGGTCTTGCACACGGGCAATATTGCGGTTGCCTTTGCCACGGTCGCACAGGCGGCGGCGGATGTGTCCCTGACGGGCGGGGCGGGTGCGGTGATCACATCGGCGCTGTCCGCGCTCGAGATTTTCAAGAAGGCCAAGCCGGAGGACAGGGAACTGGCCAAGATCATGGCCGATGCCGCGCAGACCCATTTGCGGCAGGCGCACGTTACCGGTGACCGGCGCAAGATCGTGATCCAGATGATGGCGCTGCACACCGCCAGCTATGAAGACATGGCCAAGGGCAATATGGATGCGCCCACCGTGGCAAAAAATATCTGTGCACAGATTAAAGCGACGGCAAAAGATAGCGAACATCGGTCTGCCACCGCGCTGGCGAACTATCAGGCGCTGCTGGTCGCTATTCTGACGCCGTTGTTGGAGCCACCCAACGCGTCGGAAGCCATGCAACAGGAACTGCTGCGCCGCACTGAAGTGTCGGGCGAGGCGCAACGGCTGCGCGACATCGGCATCACCGAAAAAGCCATCATTCGACTAGCCGGGCGCATCACGACCGAGACGGACGATGTAGGCCAAGCTTGGCTGGACCTGCAATACGCGATGGACATCGCCGTGCGGGTGCAGGCCGAGGGGCAGATACAGTCGCACCACGGTGATTTTGTCGACACCGTACTGAAACGCGTGGCGGAACTGGCCAAGGATGGTGAGTATGCCACCGCCAGTGATGAGATCGACGTGGCGCTGTCTCAAGCCGAGGCGCAGATGACCCGCCTGCTGGACAGCGGGGTCGAGGTCGCGCTGATGGACCGAAACACTGCGAAAGCCGCCACGTTGCTGGTGCGTAAGGCGGATATGGAGGCGGGTGGGATCGCGGAGTTTGAGGCTCAGCGGACGCTGAGAAGCCACTATTACGAGGTTGGTCGAGACAAAGGGCGCAATCTGGACAGCGCCCTTGCCATTGATCTGGCGCGTCTGGTGCTGGCGCGCGCGACCACAGCTGATGAGCGCGGCACTGCGGGTAATGATCTTGGCAATGCGCTGCTATCCTTGGGCGAACGCGACAGCGACACTGCGCGGTTGGAACAGGCCATCATCGCCTATACCGAGGCGCTTAAGGAACGCACTCGCAAGCGCGTACCCATGGACTGGGCCATGACGCAAATGAACCTTGGCAATGCACTGCTATCCTTGGGCGAACGCGACAGCGACACTGCGCGGCTGGAACAGGCTGTCACCGCCTATACCGAGACGCTTAAGGAAAGCACCAGAAAGCGCGTGCCGATGCAATGGGCCATGGCGCAGATGAACCTTGGCAATGCGCTGCTGGCTTTGGGCGAACGCGACAGCGACACCGCGCGGCTGGAACAGGCTGTCACTGCCTATACCGAGGCGCTTAAGGAAAACACCCGCGACCGTGTCCCGATGGGTTGGGCGGTGACGCAGATGAACCTTGGCAGTGCGCTGGCAACTTTGGGCGAACGCGACAGCGACACTGCGCGGCTGGAACAAGCCGTCACCGCCTATACCGAGGCGCTCAAGGAACGCACCCGTGAACGCGTGCCAATGCAATGGGCCATGACGCAGATGAACCTTGGCAATGCGCTGCTGGCTTTGGGCGAACGCGACAGCGACACCGCGCGGCTGGAACAGGCTGTCACCGCCTATACCGAGGCGCTCAAGGAATGCACCCGCGACCGTGTCCCGATGCAATGGGCCATGACGCAAAGTAATTTATGCAGCGTGGAAGTGGCATTCTTTGATAGAACACACGACCCGGCGCATTTGGATCGGGCGCTGGATTACATGAATGCTGCAAAGGAGGTGTTTGTAAGTGCCGGAGCGTCGCAATACCGATCTATGGCTCAACAGCAATTAGACAAAATCTCCGCCCTCCGCGACGCCCCCTAAGTATTAAACAAAAAGTGCAACACATCCCCGTCTTTCACCACATACCCCTTGCCTTCGGCCCGCATCTTGCCCGCTTCTTTCGCAGGCCCCTCGCCGCCTAAGGACACAAAATCGTCATAGGCAATGGTTTCGGCGCGGATGAATCCTTTTTCGAAGTCCCCATGGATCACGCCAGCGGCCTTGGGGGCCGA
>NZ_JBBMQM010000005.1 GCF_038900055.1 Henriciella sp. AS95 | reverse complement strand
AATCCGCCGGCAATAATGTCGTCTCCCGCGCCTCCATCGGCCACACCGCCTTCGAGAGTCCGGGATATGGACACACTACTGAGGCTAAGATGTAGATCAAAGGTAGCGTCCGCCGGTATCGGACTGAGCGCCGGATAGGACCCAACCGCGACCACATAAGCCCCTTCGGATAGCGTGGTCACGATCCTAGAATCTAAACTGCTAGCGCTTCCCTGATCACCTGAAAAATCATCATCGTTGGATGCGATGACGATGCCTGAAGCATCATATAGGGTGAGATATGAGTCGAAGTTGCCAGCCCCCCCGGCCGCGCCGTCGATATCAATGATGACGCCCGCATTGTCCTGATCGACCGTAAAAGAAAAATACTGGACGGCGTCGTCGCCGGTCCCGGAGACCGTGGTGTGGGGAACCGTGACTGACGACTGGATCGCGCTATTGGCATTAAGGTCGAACGTTCCATCGAGCGATAGCGCAGTTTCGATTGAGGTGTTTCCGCTTCCCGCAGGGACGATGATGTCCGGCTCATCGACTGGTGAGATGTAACCCTCACGAACCAAAATTGTATCGTTTCCGCCTTCACCGAAGATCCTGTTTACACCATCACCTCCGTCAAGAAAATCGTTGCCGTCTCCGCCATAGATTAGATCATTGCCTGCTGCCCCGTTCACGGAATTGTCGCCCGCGTCTCCCCTAAGCTCATCATCATAGGCAGAGCCCCTAAGCCCCTCGATACTAATCAGCGTGTCGCCCGCAGCAGCGCCGCCTAGCACCCCGGTAAGCAAATTGACAGAAATGCCGGACGTAGCTGACCGATAAATTGCGATATCGAAGCCGCCTCCTCCGTGAAGGATATCGATGCCTGATGGGCCGCCGTCCAGATAGTCATCGCCGCCGCCTCCGTTCAGCTCATCATTGCCTTCGCGACCATATAGATAGTCTTGCCCCCCACCGCCGAGAAGAATGTCGTTGCCGGTTCCGCCGTCCAGATAGTCGCTGCCACCGCCTCCGTTCAGCTCATCATTGCCATCGCGACCATATAGATAGTCATCCCCCACACCGCTGAGAAGAAGGTCGTTGCCGGTTCCGCCGTCCAGATAGTCAGTGCCGCCGCCTCCGTTCAGCTCATCATCGCCTTCGCGACCATATAGATAGTCTTCCCCCACATCGCCGAGAAGAAGGTCGTTGCCGGTTCCGCCGTCCAGTTCATCGTCGCCGAAGCCGCCGTCTATGCTGTCATTTCCCTCCTCACCAAGGAGCACGTCGTGGCCATCATCCCCAAAAATCTGGTCGTTTCCACTCCACCCAAAGATCTCGTCGTTGCCATGACCGCCGCGCAAATAGTCGTCGAAAAACTGCGCCTGGATCGTATCATCTCCGTCGCCGCCGTCGACATTCATCGCAGCGCTGGTGCCTCCGAAAATAAAATCAGCGTAGTTAGAGCCAATGATCCCTTCGATCGAGCTGAACTCGAAAATCGCAAAACCGCCCGCGCTGCCACTCAAAAAGGTGCTGTCGAGCAAATCGATGAGGACCTGCGACCGCGCTGCGCTGAAATCAAGCGTATCGGTCCCTTCTCCGCCGACATAGGTGTCGCCGCCGTCCGATACGACAAAAGTATCGTTGCCACCCGCGCCCCAGAAGGTTTCCGCTCCGCTGCCGCCGATAAACAGGTCGTCGAAATCGGTTCCTTCGACCCCCTCCATATTGGCGAATGTGTCCGTGCCAAGGCCATCAAGGGTGATCACGCCCGCGTTGAGAATGTCGATCGTGATCGTGGCGCCGCTTGTGGCACCTCTCAAGCTCAGTATGTCAAAGCCGCCGCGGCCATCGATCGAGTCATTGCCGCCCAGTCCCGCAAAGTAATTGTCATTGGCGTCGCCAGCGAGCAAATCGTTGAATGCGGTGCCAACAATTCCCTCAATGGAGATGAGTGTGTCGTCGCCTTGTCCGCCGGTATTTACAACATCGCCAAGCAAGTTGACGATGATCCTTTGGTTCCCGGCAGAGTAATCGACGATGTCGAGACCTGCACCGCCGTCGATCACGTTGTCGCCGTCATTGCCGATAAAACAGTCATCGCCAATGCCGCCAATCGCATTCTCGATGACCGTCCCGTCCATGATCGCTATGACATTTTGTAGCCCTCCGACTGACGAAAAGGCCCCGCCATTCAGATTTATGATCTGGTCATCATCGTAGCCGGAAAAGTCTAGAGTATCGTTGCCTCCAGTGTCGTAAATTGTCAGTGACGGTGCGGACGTGAACTGACTGAAGTTGTGGACGTCGCTCTCAGTCGAATTGAATCCGTAGATCGTATCACCAGAACGTGTCCCGCCAGTATTTTCGCCATAGAGCAGTTGGAGCGCAAAGATATCGGCCTGCTGCGGCCCGAGGACATATCGAAAATCTCCGAGATTACCGGCCTCGGACTGGGAGAAGTAGGACATCATGGTAAATGCCCAGCTATCATTGGTGTAAATCGCGTCCTGAAGGTAATCCGCCGATCCATTATAAGGTCCGGAATGGCCTAGACCCAACGCGTGACCGATTTCGTGAATGAAGGTCTGATAGGTATAACTGTCCAACGCGGTACTTCCGTCGGCCCAGCCCTGCTCGACATTGATAAAGGCCGAGATGATCTCACCGTTGGAGGTAGCTGGTTGCGTGTAAGCTCCAGAGTCCTCGTCATCGAAGGTGATATCTGCGGACATCCCGTCGGCGACCATTGTGAAGGTAAGCGACGTAATCGACGCGATTGCGTCCATGGCCTGTATAGCCAGTTCCTGCATGCCGAGAGCGAGTTCTGAGATGTCGTAGGTCAAATCCGTCGACGCCCAGGCGCGCTGCGACCAGTATCCGTTAATCAAGTACTCTGCGATTTCGGCGACGGTGTAAGTCGGGAGTTCGGAGAATATCGTTTCACCAGCTTCACTCTGCGACACGGCCTCTGCGCACGCCGCACACGCACAGCCCGTTACCACGCCGTCACCACGCATATCATTATGCACGACCTGTTCGTAAATCTCGCCGGACACAGATATTTGCCGTTCTACAGAGTAGCCGGGCGAAAAATCCTCTTCGATACCTCGGCTACCAAATACTCGTATATCCATGATCCAGTCCCGCGCGGATGCCCCATCATATATCTGTAAGTTACAGTGGGCTTTATTTGCAAATGCTCAATCTGAGGATGTTCCGGGCTTGGCGAAGCAGCGGATTTTACCGGCGTCCGCCGGATGGAGAGAAAATAGCACTCATTGTTCCGCAAACCCGCATTGAATTTGGAACGGGGCACAGAGACGGCTGGACGTGCGCCATGTTCAAAGCTCAGCCCGATTGGAATTTAATGAGAATATGACACGCTGACTTTCCGCAAGAGGGTTGCTCTATTTATGAATCGCGGCTTACTCAATACTTGAACACTTATGCGAGGGGGCCCTCATGTCGAGCATTCTGAACGCAGCATTCGCGGACAATCCACGAGACGCTTTTTCCATCGGCGGAGTAACCGGGCGACGCGCCATCGACACGGTCCGCTCGGCGCAAAGTGCCGTTGAAACTGTAGATCAGTCGGATTCCTCGGATTCTGCCACAACCGATTTCCAGCTTGGATGCGCGTGTCCAGCTTGCATCGCAGCGTCGATGGAGCAGTCCGCATTGGGCGAGGTGAGCGCAGCAGAGGCCGTTGTCGACGATTTCACTGCGCTGCTCGCCCCCGCTTACGGCAGCGATTTCATCAGATGGAATTACGAAGAGCTCGGGGCGGCCATCGGTGTCACCTTCGTCACTTATTCGTTCAGAGAAGATGGCGACCTGCCGGACCCGAGCACAATCTCACATTCTCCTGATGAAGTGTTCTCGTTCACAGAAGATCAGCGCGTCAACTTTCGGCTCGCCTTGGATGAGTTCAGTGATATTTCGGGGCTCGTTTTCATTGAGGTCGATGAAGGCGGCATGCTGGACGCCATGGGTGTAACGGGGTCGGGCTATGGCGGCTTTGCAAACTATGCCAGTACTTCGCGGAGTTCCGGCGGCGGTGTCTGGATAGAAGGGACAGTGGATTCCGACTTTTCGCCGGGAACGAACACGTTCCAGGTGCTTCTGCATGAGATCGGCCACGGCATGGGCCTCAAGCACCCCTTCGAAGGCGACATCCAACTCCCGGATAACTCGGACAATACCAACCATACCGTGATGAGTTACACTTGGGCGGGCCAACCCAAAACTGAACTGGTCGAGTTCGATGTCGACGCGGTGCAATATCTCTACGGCACGCTGTCGGACCCTGAAGGGGCTGGCTTCGCTTATTCCTGGGATGAGACGACGGACACTTTAAGTATCACAGGCACAGCCGGTGCAGACTCCATTTCCGGGATCAGCGACAGAAACGAGATAACAGCCGGCGGCGGAAATGATCATGTGCTGGGCGGAGCGGGTAATGATGCCATTTACGGTAATGCGGGTAATGACAGGCTGTTTGGTGGTTTCGGAGATGACCTGCTGATCGGTGGTCTTGGCAATGACTATCTCGACGGAGGCTACGGCGTTGATTCGCTCAATGGCGGCGACGGCGACGATGAACTTCACGGCACTTCCGGCTCAACCCTTATCGGCGGTGCTGGAAACGACGATCTCTACCTTGTCGGGTCAGGGAACATCGACGCCGGCGAAGGCAATGATCTCATCGTTCTGAACTATCTGTACTCGAATACGTCTGTCGATGGCGGTGCGGGTTACGACATCATGGCTTTCACAGCTGCGGTTGGCTACGGCATCTATTTCAATTTGGCTTCAGGAAACGTCACCGGAATTGAACAAGTCCAGGGGTCGGAAAACGACGACAGCTTCTCTGGCAACGATGAGGCGAACGTCTTTGTCGGATTGGGCGGGGATGATTTATTCTATGGAGATAATGGTGCCGACACCTATCAGGGCGGTTTGGGCAGGGACACACTCTCATATGGGCAGTCGAACCAGGGCGTAACCGTCGATCTTCAAGCCGGAACGGCCTCTGGCGGATATGCCGAGGGCGATACGTTCGAGGGGATCGAAGTGCTCATTGGGTCCTACTATGCGGACACCCTGTATGGCGATGGCGAAGACAATGTCTTTGTCTATACCGGTGGGGCAGATATCGTTGATGGTCGGGGCGGTAGCGATCTGGTCAGCTTCGAGCGTTACTCCGGTGAATTACGTCTGAGCCTGACCAGCATGACTTTTCAGTACTCATACGGATCAAACTATTATTCGTATGCGCTTGCGTCGCTCACCTCAATTGAAGGGCTTCGCGGCAACGAGGAATCGAACTGGATCGAGGGCGACGGGAACGCTAATCGTCTTGAGGGTCTTTC
>NZ_JBBMQM010000004.1 GCF_038900055.1 Henriciella sp. AS95 | reverse complement strand
AGTTGGTAGAGCAACTGACTTTTAATCAGTAGGTCTCCGGTTCGAACCCGGACGGGCTCACCATTTCTTTCATTGTATGAAAGATGACACGAAGTTTGTCTCTTTTGACAGAGGTTTATCCCTTTTGCGGGATAAATTCTAAGCTCTGCATCATGTGTCTCGTATGCGCAATAGGAAGCTCAATGCCCGTAGATCTGGTTGAATAACTACCCCTACTCAACGAGTCTGGTATAGATGGGCTTAGTTATTGTTCTGCAGTCGAACCAAATCCCAAATAGGTTGCTGGAACTTTGGCTGTGAGCCAGACACCGTTGTCAGCGCGGAAAAACTCAAAACCGTCGTTGAACATTCGTTGTGCCTCGACGCGTAGCACAACAGGTTTGCCGTGTCGTTGGCCAACGCGCTTGGCTGTGTCTGGATCCAAAGAGAGATGAACCTGGTGGCGACGCCCAGAAATTAAGCCCTCAGAGAATATTGCATCAAGATTTGCGCTGGCTGTACCGTGGTATAGTTCGTCAGGTGGACATTGAGGCTCCAGACCCAGATCCACATCAATTGAGTGACCTTGAGCTGCCCTGATCCGCAAGCCATCCTCGGACAGAGTGAAGCGCTTCTTATCGTTGTTTTCGACAAGCTGAATGAGTTCGTCGCGGCTAAGCTTGCGATTGGCTTTCTTCAGCTTCCGCAAGAGTTCATCAACACGAACCCACCCATGCTTATCGAGCTGAAGACCGATCTCCTCAGGCTTGTGCCGAAGCACCAGGCTCAAAAACTTGCTTTCTCTGCTCATTGATGAATTGCTTCAGATACTGGATTGATTGGCTTTTACCACGAAGCCTGACAGTTAGGAATTGAATAGGTAGTTTCACGCAATAGCGCGAGTTTGGCTTTTCGCTGTGATTGGATTTCGACCGGTCTTCAGTGAAGTGAACAAGCTCAGCATTACCGATGGCTGGAACGCATCTACGCCATCAGAACGGCTCATCAATCATGCCTTTCAGATCACTAGGCCTGTCTGTCGGTGCCAGAAAAGCTCGGGTCTAGTACGACACTGCAACGCGAAGGGTTGAGGGCGGTCTTTCAATCATTGCCCCGACGGGGCTCAAAAGCCGGGCTTTCAGGGCAAACTTCCAGCGTTCACAGCATAAGAGTTTCTTCTTGGTTCAGCATGGAAACAACCAAGAGGCACAATATTTGTGAAGCATACTTGCTTGCTGGTTGAGTCGATACTCGAGTAGTTTCAGATCCATGGAAGCGAAAGAAATTACACAGGCATTGAACCATCTGACGATTGAATGTGTCGGATCTTTCTTGGGTTTGGAGCTTCCGGCGAAAGGGATGGCAAGATGCCCCCTCCCCGATCATGACGACAAAACGCCCTCTTTCGAAGTACGACACCACGGTCGGCGGTGGGTTTGCTACGCGTGCAATAAGTCTGGCGGAGCAATTGACCTTGTCATGGCGTGTCAACACATGGAGTTCTTAGAGGCGAAGCAATGGCTGGCAGACAAAAGCGGATTGCTCCGGAGTAAAAGCCGCACGCCACCAGAACGTCGAATATCCAATTATCGAAGCCAGGCATCCCACCTTGGAAATGGTGCCGTTTCCAAAGAAACAACCCCAGATTCGGAGGTCTACAGGGCGCTACTGGCGCGAGCGCCAATGCGCGCTTCTGGGCTAGACTATTTGAAGAATCGTAAAATATCGGAAGAATTGATTGACCAATTCTCGGTTGGCCAAATGCCAGCAACTAGTTTGGTTCAAGAACTGGTTGAGGAGTATGGATTCGAACGAATTAGAGATAGCGGGCTCTTGACTAAGAAATCCACACGGGAGAGGTTTTGGCCAATCTTGCCACCAACCTCTATTCTGTTTCCTTTTTTTGAGAGTGAAAAAATCACCTATTTTCAATCCCGGAGCATTGACGATGCTGACCAAAGTAATCGTTGGCGAAACCTGAATCACCGCCGTAGGCGTCTTTATAATTCTGATGCGCTGAGAAACAAAAAGGTCAAACGAATAGCAATCTGCGAAGGCGTTCTTGACACCCTTTCTTCTGTTCAAATGGGTTGCGAGGCGATCGGTTTTATCGGTGTATCGGCATCTCTTTCCAAGGACGACATGATATCCTTGCGAGGAAAGCAAGTAGAGCTGTTCCTAGACTGGGACGAGGCTGGAGACGCAAGAGCGTCAAAACTCAGAAAAGAGCTCGCAAGATTTGGCGTGGCAGCGACACGAAGAACCGCTCCTAGAAGTGGTGCGACAGATGTGAATGCACTTCTGTGTGAAGGAAAGACAAAAATATGAGTGTCCTAGAACGGCTGCTGCAACCAGAAAACCTGAACTATGCATGGACCAAAACAAAAGCACTAATTCGGGCGGCTGATGGCTTTGTTGACAGCGCAGAAGTAGCAGCATTCGAAATCGACTTGGAGCAGAGTTTACTAAAGATACACCGCCAGTTTGAACGCGGATCGTACAAGTTAAAAAAGTTACGTCCGTTACCTCGCCCCAAAAAGATCTCTGAAGAGAGGCCGGATGATCGTCAGTATTATCACATTGCGATTGAAGACCAAGTCGCATGGATTGCCGTTGTAAACGCATTAGGACCGGAACTAGACCGGATGATGCAGCCTTGGAGTTATGGCAACAGGCTGTATCGACCGGCTTGGTACGAGCCAGACGAAGCTGGGCAGTCAAAGCTTGAAATCGGACCGTATAGACACGCAAGCGGTCACCTTTACCGGAGGTTTCAACATAGTTGGCCGCTGTTTCGTCGACACGTCACGCTGACCGCAAGGATGATGGTTCGAAAATCAAAGCTCAATTGGGATGAAATGGACGTAGCGGACCAATTGGCGGAGGCGACGGCAGAACGCGAAGATTTAGTCTACTTTAGGAAAGACTGGTGGAACAAAGACCCCGCCTCAAGTGAAAAGAGCGAGCTCTTTCATGCGTCAATTGACCTTGAGAAATTCTACCCGAACTTGAAAGTGGATGCCGTTCTAAAGGGGCTGAATTTGGCTGGGGCGCTCAATGATCCGAAGATGAGCAACCTACTCAATTCGATGCTGAACTTTAAGCTCGACATGTCTGGAATGACGAGCCAATCACTTAAAAATGTAAAACCGGAATTCAACGCACGGCGTTTTCAGGGTCTCCCTACTGGGCTGTTTGTATCGGGATTTCTTGCAAATGCCGCCATGCTGCCAATTGACAGGACCGTCGCCGACAGACTCCGCCAGTGCAAAGACGTTGCTCACTTTCGCTTCGTGGATGATCACACAATCATCGCGTTTGATTTCAATACGCTATGCGATTGGATTGATTGGTATGAAGAACTGCTCAGCAGCGCCGGCATCGGAGCGACAGTTAATATTGAAAAGTATGATCCACCTGAGCTAGCGGCGTGGATGGGGAAGCGAAGAAAGGGCAAAACCGCAGAGCAATCGGCCGAAGAATACAAAAAGGCAGTACAGGAAACTCGCTTGGATGGAAAGAATCCGACGAAATTGATGACCAAGACGCTAGCGCAAGTCTCCGCTATTGCCACGACTGACATTCACATTCTGGACGACGATGATCTAGATGAGCGCCTTACAATGCTTGAGTGGCTCCTGCTCGCCGATATACCAGAGCGTGAGATTCGCCCTGATACAAGAGCTTCGTTTGCAGCAGGGCAGATTGCATCTTTAGTGCCCGTACTTGTTCAGGAGGTTGACGGCGTTGTTGACGTGGCTAGGCGGCTTGCCGAGCATCAAAGTCGCAAGCCGGACCCGGAAAGGTCAACAGAAGAGGACCTTGAACAATACAATTCGAAATTGGGCAAGTTGAAGGACCAATTCGCAAGCTTGACGACAGGACAGGAGGTCTGGGAAAATAAGCTGCTTAAGCGGTGTTTCTTGCTGCTGCTCCAGTCGCTACGAGAGCATCCCGGAAAAGCTCGTCTTTTTTATCGTATCCATCAATATTGCCAATCCACGGGCTATAGGGGAATCAACGAGATTTCAGACTGGCTCAAGGAAACGCGTGCTGAGCAACGAGAGACTTGGGCAGATTATTACACGGCGTTGTCTTTACAGATAATGGCCAAAGCAATGTTGGCGTCTGCTGCCCGGCTCATAGCCTGCGATAGTTTAAGATCTGAAACAAAGGCAGCCGAAAGTTACCTCAAAGACATTGCGAGCCTCGACATTGGTGTGTTTGTTCTGCCTGTAGACCGCGAGACATGGTTCCAAGCTGTTGGTCGGCGCGAGTTCGGAGTCGCTCTCTTACAGGTTGCTGAACTGCTAACACAGAATGGGTATCAGGGCCTTGCTAGGGATCTAAGATCTCTTTCGCAGAAGTTTGTGCCAGTACGTCCCGCTAGTCCTGCCAAGGCTTGGCTCGAGGCAACGGGTTGGTCCGCAGGCGTGTGGGCTCACCTTGCTGAAAGCATTGTCGGCACCCATTCACATCCTTCGTCCGCGTGGCTCGCTGTTTCTAGAAGCTTTGACTTTAGTGAGAAACTAGATCTCAGTTCTGCCCGCCGCTTTCCTGAAGCATTTCCTGACGATGCTTGGAAAGAACTACTTTTTTCTTCTGAAGCGTTGCCACAGGACGACTCAGGCTGGTTGCGTCAGGTCATTGAAGGAAATGCAGCGAGATATCTAGAGGCAAGGCAAAGCTCAAAGAACGCGTTTTCTCGTACAATACGATCCATAGATGCGGCAAAAACGCAAAATATCTCTCTCATAGAATGGACAGAAAAACTCAAGGAATTGAGTCCCTTCGACCCGAGACGAAGTGAATGGACCGCCCTCGAGATTGTCAGACGGTTGCTTGATGATGCCAAAGAAGCTGGTCACGACCTCAGTAAACTCGATCGCTTGCACCCCGCCAACGTTTTGCTACCGCACCAATGGTTCGATGTGCTGAACGAGAAGATTGGGAGTTCGAAGTTAGGTTGGGAAGAATGGCGGAATTTCATAAGTAACGAAAAGAACGGTAAGATCGTAGTGCAGCCACTCAAAGCCAGCCTACTGGATTACCGGTTCGCCAACGATTTTCGATCAGGCATTCCGTCTACGCAGCTCGAACGGTGGTTCACGGCTGTTGGGCGTATTCTTCTCGGTCTTTTGCGAGCAGATCACAGCGCACCACGAATATGGAATCTCCGAGGCAACGAGCGAGTTTACCCACTTCCAAGATCTCGGATTTACAGTGAACTCGCAGTTTCTTCAGCGACCACACAGTTGCTAGATGCCTGCCTTGCTGCGCGGCCCGCAGAGACCAGAAACATCGCACTGCGACCCGATTTGTTCGCCTTGGATGATGGGGAACCCGTTAGAGATGTAGCCTTTGATCCGGACCAAATAAATGATTTGGATGACCTGATAGAAAGTGTGAACATCGCTCAAGGTGTTCTCCAAGAAAACCAGCTTTCGGTTTCCTCAAACCGGCCGAGACAACTTATCCCTTTCAAACTGCAAGACTTCGCGGCGGGAACCGAAAATGCCGAGGCTAACGACCCTATGGGAGGCGAGAATGTTGAGTGAGCATCTTCATGTCGGTGTAATCCAGACGTCGCTAAATGCCGAAGCTGCTTGGGTCGATAACTCTGACGGAAACTGGCAGAACTGTCTAAAAATGGCGCACTATGAGGAGCTGCGTGCCAAGAGGGAAATCAGACATTTTCTCGCCTCTTTGAGAGCTCAGGGGGCACTTCGGGAAAGGGTTAAAGATGGCTCATCTCAAGAAATCCAAAACTCTGATCCTTCTCCTGATATCATACTCTTGCCTGAATTAGCTGTACCGCTCGGCTTCGAGAAGCAACTTAGGAGGGCAGCAGAACAGCTTGAGGCGATCATTATTGCTGGAATGGACTATAGGATTGTTGACGGTGCACCCGAACCGATGGTGCTGAACGAAGCCTTGGTGATTGTCCCTCGTCGTTTGAATGGGAAGCAAGTTTCCCGACAAACCAGCGTTCGCAGAGTTGGCAAAACGTATCCCGCACCCGCTGAAGACAAAAAACTAAAGAGGATTGTGGGTGGGCCAGTTTCCTTCAAATCTCACCCAACTGTTTGGATATTTGAGAGTAACGACCTTGGCAAATTTGGGGTCGCAATTTGCTACGATTTCATGGATTTGGACAGAGTAGTTATGTACCGCAACAAAATCCAAACGCTATTCATCTTGGCATACAATCGTGACACCACCTCATTTGATCATATGGCCGAAGCGCTTTCCAGAACTCTGTTTTGTAATGTTGTTGTCTGCAATTGTGGGCAATTTGGTGGATCACTTGCGGTAAGCCCATTTCGAGAGCCATTTCGACGACTAATATACCGTCATAGTGGTCAAGAGCTGTCAAATGCGCAGATAGTGAAACTGCCATTGTGGGCCCTAAGCGACGGCCAGAAGGGTAACGCCCAGCCAGAGCTTAAAAGCCTTCCACCTGGTTTCGAAGAAAACAAAGAGCTTACGCCAAAAAATGTGACCATATGACGTGATGTTACTTGTGCTGTCAGAGTCCGAATTCCACGAATTTAAGGGCGCTGTTGTCCTGATACAGTCTAACATATTTCTGGCCGCGTCAGCTGGTATCAATCACACGGATTTACATCCCCAAGGTAAGATTAATGGTTTTAATTGAGAATATCATAGAGAACCCAATTTTTACTCACATGCTGTCGTTTTTCCTCGGCGCTCTAGGCTCATACGTAGTTTGGTGGATCTTGAATCATAAATGGCTTCCAAGCGTGAGGTTCGGTGAAGAGATTTGCCGTTATACAGTTGGAAACGACAAAGTGTTGTACGTCTGCGCTTTCGAGAATTCCGGGCGGCGCGACATGATTGATGTTGAAGTCGTCACAAGACTTGGAGTTAAGAAGTTCAATGATTCAGAAAGTTGGATCTATTTTAGCCTCAAGTCTAATGCTTCTCAGATTCCAGTCATTGAGCCTGGTCGCCGTGCCTTGGTTAGAATTTTTGATCAACGTCAACCTCTAGTGTACATAGATGAACCACCTCCATCTCTTCGCGACAAAATCGAAAATTGCGAAAACTTGGAGGATCTACTTTTGCTCAGCCCAATTTCAGAAGTCCGCCTACATGTTTTCGGGTATGACAGTTTTAGTGGGGTACGCCACCACTTTGCATCACCAGCCTATTCTAGGAACGATTTGCGTTCAGGCCGTTTTAAAGAGCTCGTTGTCGTCAAATCATGATGTAATTCGATGAGAATCGTATCAAGCAAGCGGGGCAGACTTAGGTACTTCCAACTGCATCTGAGATATTCTACCGGCTATGAACGTTTCAATCGAGTTGAGCAATTCATGATCTGCGTCAGATCGGGATCGCAGATCATGAATTGCTCGCGAGGCTGATTCAGCGGTCGTCCATTCGACAGATTGCGAAGCGGGGCTGTTCCAGCGTTCTAAGACAAAGGTTCTAAATTGTTGGGTCTCCGATTCAGTCAATAGATTATTCTGGTAGAAAGCAATTAGTCTACGGCCAAGCTGCCGAAGACGTGGATCGGATAGTTTACCAACAATTTCTTGCCTTCTAGCCCAATCCGCGCGTTGAAACTCAGTCAAGAGGTCTTGATCACTCTTGGAATAGAACCCTCCATAGATCTGCTTCTCAACAGGTTTTTGACCTGCTGAAGCATCTACAAGCTTCTCTTCGTCCAGAAGGCGTGCGACACGAGCTCTAAAGTCGGGATTTGCTGCAACAATGTTCGCCTTGTTCAAGTATTTGGGTATTGGGTATTCAAGAGAGAAGACTGCAGGGTTTTTGTTGATACTTAACCTGCGGATTACCTTCGGTGAACCGTTGATTGCTCGAAGGATCGTCGTATCGCTGGCCTCAATAAGTTCAGATGGATCAGCCTTCTCGAGGTCTAAAAAAGCCGCCACCGAAGGATTGCTTGGGGAAACTCCGCAAAAGCAGCCGATGTAGGGCTCAGGAGGTCCTCCGCCAAACCGCGAAACAAGCTCAAATGGTTGGAAGTTGCTGAGCTTATCTAAGACACGCTTTTTGTCGCGGTTTTCAAGTAGGCTCGACCAAAGTTCCGGATCACCAAAAGCGATTTTGCGTGCTAGGTGCAGCGTGGCTTCAACGTCACCGAGCGCGTCATGCGCATCATGACTGTCGAACCCGTTCTCAGGGGCCAAACGGTCCAACTTAAAAACCGGTCGGCCTTTGTCGTCAATCGGCCAGTTTAACAAGCTTCGGTTGCGACACCATACTGCATAGACCGCCGTGAGAATGTCCAATCTCTTGTTGCCGTTCATTTGTGTGGCATAGATCTTCGGTTGGAGATTTTGATAGAATGCTTGGCGTAGGACTTCTTCATCAAATCTGATGGAATTATAGCCAACCCACGTAGCGGGCGACCATCGCGTCAAACAATCCATAATGGCCTGAGTAAACTCAAAGAGCTCCGGTAGATCCGGGTCAACAAGCTGTTCGGGACAAATACCAGTTACGATCAATGCGTACGGAGAAGGAATAACATGTGGTGCCAATCGACACCGCAATTCGACCCGTTCGACTTCATTAAGTCTTTCGTCTGTGAGAACCGCAGCGAACTGAAGCGGTTGGTCGAATGCGACTGAAACCCCTGTCGTTTCGAAATCATAGAATACAAAACCCATGTTCTGAACCTGTTCACCCAGAGTACGGAGACGCTAAAAGGATCTTGTTTCCTGCGTTTCAACGATAACCCATGTACCTGCCAGTCGTTATGGCCCACGTATTCCTGACCACACTTGAATGAACTGCGGCTTACTAGGCACGAAATTACACAGCCATCCATTTGAGCTTTGAAGTATCCGTGTCTTTGCTGAAACGTCTAGTGTCCATTTCTGCGGACTGCATAGCATCAAGCGCGCGGGTTGGCCAACGACAGCTTTGCATCGTCTGAGAAATTATTGCTATCGCGCCTTTGAACTCAAGAACAAGCTCTTCAGAGGCGGCGGATTTGCCTAGCATCATAGTCAAGCCGACCAGATGCGGATTCTCAAGAGAATCTCCTGGCCACACAACATGTTGTGCCAACAATGGAAGCTCGCGGTAACTAGCAAGCAGTAACATTGATTTTGCTGAACTTTTCTTGAAAACGCTAACAGCCCACCTAACACCGCTGCTAACAGCTCGATGTTAGCACATAACTCACTGTTTCTGCTAAAATATTTTTGTTGACTCGATGATTCGGTGAAGCCTATCAAAACGGTAACTGGTTGCGTTTTCTCTGACCCAAACGCGATACTATTCAGGTGCCGCATGATACTAGATTTAGATTTGCACGATGACATCCGATATCAGCTTAAAAAGAAGCAGATAACCTTGTCTCAAATTGCTCGCGAGCTTGGCAGATCGCCCAGTACCGTCACAGCGGTTTGCCAGGGACGTGTGAAATCTCACTTCATACAGCAGGCCATCTGCCGTCATCTCGGGAAGAGCCATCCATCAGAAATCTGGCCGGATCGCTACCCGGAGCTCACCGCCCAAACGGAGGATGATGAAATGTAGCCACTTTAATGAAAAAGAGCTGAGAGTTCCCGCTCTCAGCCCTTTCTAAATTCGGGCATCATAGACACCCTAGATCTAAGTCTTTGATCCCCCTTTTCGCAGAAAAAGTCAAGCGCCTGGCGTGAGTGATCTCTCGCCAGACCGAGAGTTCTGACAATCGAAAGGGGTCGCGATGACCTATATGAAACACGCTCAGTGCGTGAACAGCTGCGCATACCAATTTCACTCGCAAACCATCAGAATTAGAGGTTTGCATCATGAGTGAGCTGCGCCCTCAAGGCTTTGCCTTGCCTATTCCATCCAGAAGCACTCGCAAGATCAACTGGCGGTCTCGCGCTAGCTGCAGGGGCACCGTGGTACTAAGGTTGAACGGGCAAAGCCAGGTCGTTGTCTACGAGAGCTTGCTCGAGTTGATGTGCATTCTGTTGATCTGTTCGCGTGGAGATGTGGTCGATGTTTGGGATCAGCCAAGGCCGATTCCGTTCCATCTTCCGGATGGCAGCAGGCACGAACATACGTTCGACTACTGGGTCCAACTGGCCAACGGCCTCCGCTACTGTGTGGCCGTCAAGCCCATTGATCATGTTGCTAAGTATGATTTTGATCTAAGGCTAGGCTACGTGCGTGCTGAACTGCCAAGCGATTTTGCTGACGAAGTCATTCTAATGAGCGAGGCGGATTTTAGGCGGGCTCAAGCTCTCAATGCCCAGCGATATCATGAATTCAGCAAGAAACCGGACATTGAAGCTGATTCATTGATCGTTCTTGCTGCACGAGAGCAACTCGCTCCTATCACATTGGCAAATCTAATTGAAGAAAGCGGGTTGGGGCGTCGTGGCTTCCGGGCCGGTTTCCGCTCGATCATTGAGGGCAAGCTGAGATCGCTTTCACCAGGTAAAATTGGATTGCAAACGTTGGTATCGCCAGAGGTACCAGCATGATCTTCAACTATGATCCCACTGACACATTCATCATATTTGGGGAGCCGTACTGGTGTTCATACCAGACCGACACACTTTGCATATTTAATCCTAAAGACAAGGGCACCGGGCCGCCAAGAACACTAAGTCGAACGGAAATTGGGTTTCTCAGGGGCACAAACAATTGGCGCTATATTCCAGGCGCAAGAACTCATGAACGCCTGAAGAAAGCGGCCACGGCGGGAAGCAAGGCTCTGCAGAATGCGCACCCCGAAGATCAAGATGCAGCGATCTTCGCCTACATGGAATGCATGAACCTAGAGGCATTTCGGAGGGCCGGCGCGATCGTCCTGACGCCATCCAGCCTCAAGGCAAAGTGGCAGGAGATCGTTGGCACATTTCTCGAACAAGAGGCGGTTCGAAACATTGACACTGGAGCCCGTCGTGGCGGGAGCAAGCTACCACAACAGAGGAAACCACATGCTCCCGAAACACTGCTTAAACTCTATCGCAAACTCCGAAAAAATCACTACGATCCAGCAGCTCTGATCCCTCGCTATCGAACCGGCAAAGAAAAAAGCCTCGGCTTTTGTGCGGATACCGAAGACTTTATCAGGTGTTTTGTAAAAGCGGCGATCAATCGAGAAGACCCCAAAAATAACGCCATCGCGAAAGACGCGCGTGATGCATTAGTTGAGGAAAACGAGCGCCGCGCAAAAAATGGAGAGAAGCTCCTTGGCGTTCCCAGCGAACGCACAATAGTGCGCCGTATCGAGTGGCTGGACCCTTTCGAAGTCGCTGTCTTACGCAATGGTATCGATAAAGCGCGTGCGGACAACTCGGCAACCACAGGAGGTCTTGATCTTCTCTATCCCTTGGAACGAGTTGAAATCGATGAATGGGAAGGTGACGTTCGGACAAAATTCCAGCAGCTGAATATCTGGAATGAACTTCCAAAAGATATCCGCGACGACATTCCGGATGGGCGCCGCTGGATTTATGTCGCGATAGATTGCTCAACGCGATGCATTCTCGCCCTGACGGTTTGCTCAAGTCCTAATTCCGACGCCGCGCGGAGGGTACTCGGTCAGATTTTGAAAGATAAGACCGACCTCGCGCGCGCTGCCGGAGCGGAAGGCACATGGGATTTCTTTGGCACGCCACATTTGATCTGCACGGATACCGGTTCTGCTTTCCGCTCGAATATGTTCATTGTCGCCATCAACACCCTTGGCTCGATGATCCTATTTCCGCCGGTGAAAATTCCGGAATTGCGCAGCAGAATAGAACGTATGTTCGGCACAATGGCACGAAAAATCATGCCACTTTTGCCGGGCCGCACGTTTAGCAATCCTATGTCTCGTGGAGACTACCCTTCGGAAGAGCGAACGGTTCTAACCGATGATGACCTGACACGAATTCTGACGATCTGGGTGGTTGATCACTACCATCACCATCCACATCGAGGTCTTCCTGGGCACCAATCTCCTGCAAGCAGGTGGAGGCAACTAGTCGCTACATATGATGTGAGCGAACCCCCAGATCTGAATACGCGCAGAGCAGCTCTGGGATATGAATTCACTCGAACCCCATCCAAGCAAGGTGTGGTCCTGTTCTCCAATCATTACGATTGCAAAGAACTGATCAAGTTTCGGCGAGACAACAAAGGCAAGCCTGTTCGGGTCCGTATTGACCCCGACAACATTGGTGCAGTTTCCGTCGAAATTGGTCGAATTTGGCACGAAGCCCGTGCACTGAATGGCGAGGAAATCGAGGGGCTTTCAATGGCCCACTGGACGCGTGTCATGCGTGAACTGCGCCAACGCCACGAAGCCGAAGCTGAGCTCACGTTGCCGCAGCGCAATCGGGCCATCCAGAAAATTCGCAAGATTGTGGATGACGCGCGCGAGCTCGGCGGGCTCGTTGACCCTGAGTACACGGAGGAGCGTCTTGCGTACCTCGAAAACAACCTCTGTGCCGGAATGATTTTCAACCATCCGGAAACCCCGCCGCAGAGCGACACCAACGTTCCGTTCGGGCGAAAGATCGATCCGATCCACCCAACAGAACCGGACGTTCAACATTCTCAGATCACGAATTCCGAAACTGAATCCGACGATCAACCGGAATGGAAACTGGAGGAGTAATCATGACCAACTCAAATCGATTGTCCCACGAAATCCACATGGAACTGGCCCGGTTGCGGAGCCGCTTCATGCCACGCCAATGCTTCAATGACTTGTCTGACGCGCTTTGCAACCTTGAAGATCATAGGCGCGCAGAAATTGCGCAGGGCCTTCACCCCGAAGCTCGCGGCATTGCCGTCATTGGGAATTCCGGCAGCGGAAAATCAACGACTGTCGAACATCTATTTCGGAAGCATCCGTCATTGTCACTGTTAGCTGACGATGAAGAGACGGCAGACATTGCCAGTTTTCTCGTACCATCGCCTGCGACACTGAAAGGCGTAGGCATTTCTTGCTTGAGCGGGCTTGGATACCCACTCATGCGTGACAGAACTGCGGGCATCATCTGGGAATTGGTGCAAAGCCATCTGCGAGAGCTTCAGGTAATGTTTCTTCATCTGGACGAGGCTCAAGATCTGATGGGATCTCAAAGCGAACGAGAAATGCTCGCAGTCGTCAACACACTGAAGTCAGTGATGCAAAACAAGCATTGGCCAGTGAGCATAGTCTTGAGCGGCTTGCCGGATCTTCTGGCGCTATTGAATTTGGATCCTCAGCTTGGCCGGCGATTCATACCGATTAGTTTTGGCCAGCTCGATGAAATCGACGACGGTCGCAACGTGCGCTCCTTGGTTCAGCAATATTGTTCGGCCATAAGCATTGATGCCGATCCTGAGCTGACCTCCGATGACTTTACTGCTCGCTTGATACACGCTGCTGCGAATGAGTTCGGCATCCTTATTGAGATCGTTATCGGTGCCATTGAAATATGCCTTCGTCGCCAAGAGGCCACGCTGGGCAAGCAGCACTTCATCGCTGAATTTCTTCGCCGCACCGGATGTACCAACGACCTTAACCCCTTTGTTCGCAAAAACTACTCAGCGATCAACCCTCGACGGTTACTCCCGAGCATTAAGGATTCTTCCGACGAAACAGACATTCCAGCTAAAATGCGGAGGAAGAAATGAGGCGCTTAAGATTGTCCGTGCGCCCTTTCCCGGGCGAACCAGCAAATTCAATTGTGGGCAGGGTTGCTGCACGCAACGGTGCCAGTTTTGCTCAAGACTTTTGTGCTGATATGAATGCTTCGTGGCGAGCAGTATCTGTTGGTGAATGCTCTGAGATTTCCGGCATGTCGGAATTGACTGGTATTTCGCTTGAAGAACTGCGGCGTTATACAGTCCGCGTTCGAGGGCATCGCGCTTACAAAGTAAACGGACAACATCTTACTAGAAAAACGCTTGATAGGGGCACGCTTAAAGTATGTCCCTTATGCCTCGTCGAAGATCTAAAGGTAGCTGGGGAGCTAGGACGGCACTGCCGAGTGGAATGGTTGCTCAGCTGTTACCAAGTTTGTCATGTGCATCGCACCCTCATGCTCAGTCTTCCGGATGCCGAATATCCAAGATGCCCTTATGATTTCTATCAGCGTATCCGAGATCACTGGGCATGCATCCGGCGTTCCGCTGAAACTGTCGAGTTGGTCAACGGCGACCTGGCTTGGGAAACATACCTTGCAAGCCGTATCAGAGGTTTTGAAACAGACGCATGGTGCGACAACTTCAATTTTGATGTGACCTGTTGCCTAGCATTGAATTTGGGAACAGTCATCCGTTTTGGCGCGTCTCGAAATCCTTCCGACTTGAAACCAGGGGAAATATCTCGCGCTGCGGATAGCGCCTTTGAAGCGATGAAGAGTGGGCGCAAATCACTGTCCAGTGCCTTCCGTGTAGTTCGAGAAGCGTCAGGCAGTCCCAAACCAGGGTTTCATACGGATTTCGGGGCATTTGCGAGGTGGCTATATCGTGTCGATCACAGCGGTGTCAGATGTGCCGAACTCTTGGATATTGTCACTGAATTTGCGTTTGAGAATTACCCGTTTGGTGCGGGAGATGTACTTTTCGGCCGAACCTGTCGTAAGCGGCGAATTCACAATATCACCTCTGCGGCCAAGCAGCACAGTTTGAAATATCCAGGTATGACAAGCTTGGTCCTGGGTTTGGGGTTAGGTAAGGATGGTTGCCACGAGCGCATCGAATTTTCAGCGCAAGAATACGATCCAATATTGAACGAATTTGCGCAGTGTCTTCGTCCGAAACCTGCTGCCAGAAAGATTGGCGTTCACCTCAGCATGTTACAACGTCTGGTTAACGCTCAGATTTTGAAACCAAGGTTCGACTTTCCTTCTATGTTACCGGTCTATCATCCTGACGACCTTGATGAATTTACGGCTTCCGTCTTCAAGCATGCAAGGGTGGTCACCAATATTCCAACTGATCATATTCTACTGATCAAGCTATGCACACACGCCAAGTGCTATTTCGAGGAGGTCGTTCAAGCTGCCCAATCCGGTTCATTAAGTTCCCTTTGCAGGTTACCAACGGCAGTCGGAGTCCAAGATTGTTTTGCGGACCTAGAGGATTTGCGAGATCAGATTCAAGCTCCGGCGCCAGGAGGTTACACCAAGCAAGACGCGAAGCGCCTACTTCGTGTCAACGACCCAACCGTGACATTGTTGGTGCGAAATTCGTTACTTAGAGCACAGTCGGTGAGACATCACCGATCTCGGCGCCCGATGACACTGATAAGCTCGAGTGCGATGTCAGAATTCTTGCAGCATCACGCAACGCTCGGAATGATGGCACATGCTGCGGGGACACAAGCAGTTCATGTCGCGACAAAGCTCGAAAAGGCAGGCGTCGAACCGCTTCCTTTGGGTGCGAGGTTCAGCAAAATCTACGAACGCACCCCAAAGTTAGAAAATCTCTTTTGTCCTGGACGCATCTCCAGAAATCGAACCCCGGCCCGAACCTCAAGTAGGATTTCAACTATGGCACTTGTCGAGCAACCTGATTGGAAAAGACAATGACACGAAACCCGCAACGCCCACCAACACATCCCGGTGAATTGCTGCGAGAAGAGTTGCTGCCAGCGACCAAAAAACCGAAAGCAGAAATCGCTCGTTTGCTCGGTATCTCCCGCCAGCATCTGTATGATATTTTGGGAGAACGCAAACCTGTAACCCCAGAAACGGCTATCCGTCTGGGCAAGTTGTTTGGAAACGGTGCCGACATCTGGATTCAAATGCAGAGCGCCTATGATGTGTGGCATGCTTCTCGCGATGTAGATGTGTCAGGTATTCCGACATTAAAGACAGCCACATGAATCCGGCCGGGCGTGTTTCCAAGGACTTGCCGAGCGGTGGATTGATAAAATGCAGCTCCACGCACCCGTGCTCGGTGGAAAACCGCCCTGAAGGGCCTGTCACCTATCTGAAAATCAGGCTATGCCTAGGGTTGTATTGAATAATTAGCTCGCACCAGCCCATTGTACGGTGCGGGCGCTGAATTTGGCAGATTGCGATGAATAGTGGGTTCTATGAGACTTTAGGTTACTGGCGTGCGTCGTTGGCGGATGGTGCATTGGGGCGGGGTCGTTTCAGGCAGCTGGATCGGAAGGGTTTCATCGAACTATCAAAAGACATCCTGCGCGAAGGTTTGCTGCCTAAGAACCAGGTCCGCAGAGTTTTTGAAGGACAGAAGCCGGATACCAAGGTGGTAGCCGTACAAATCTGGCCGATGGTCATGGCCCGGAAAACTTCCCACGGTGCGACTATATCCAATGGTTTTCCAGAAATCGTCGCACCTGTAGTTACAGAGGCGATTGTCGATAGAGACGGCAACATTCGACCGTCCCGAAACGTCATTGCGAGAGACGTTCTGAAGCCACTCCCCAACGATGTTTTTTCGCTCGGCAAGGTTGAAGATTTCGACACCTTTCTTTCAGCATCGCCCTTCTCGCCTGACGAAAACTCCCCTGTTTGGGACCAATATCTAAAGCACTGTCGTGCTATGCTCGATGCCGTGTCGCCTGGGTGGCCATCTGACGATGACAATTATGTCTCTGCCGGCGTGGGATTTATGGAGGTTTCCGGTGAGGCTGCCGCAGCTATTGCGCAAGTTATCAGTCTCTATGACGCGCTACTTGGTGAAAAACACAAAGCGCCGCTGTTAGAAAATTTGGCCGGACCACCTTCAGCCAAAAAGGAGCTTTCCCCTCAGACGGAAGCGAACTTCATAAATCGACTGGGACATGCCAGCGATGAATTTCCGCTCGCGGATCACCAACGTCAGGTTCTTTCATATCTCTCAACCGGAAAACCCAGCGATGTGCTTGCGGTCAACGGGCCTCCTGGAACAGGCAAGACGACAATGCTCTTGTCGGCCATTGCAGATGCGTGGGTTCGCGCAGCGCTGGAAGAAAGTGCTCCACCGGTGATCGTCGCGGCATCCACCAATAACCAGGCTGTAACAAACATTATCGACGCGTTCGGCAAGGACTTCTCAGAAGGCGAAGGCCCATTCGCGGGTCGTTGGTTGCCAGACCTCAAAAGCTACGGGTTGTTTCTTCCAGCAAAATCAAAAGAGGCCGAGGCTGCTCGCCGGTATCAAACTGAGCGGTTCTTCAGTGAACTAGAAAGCCATGACTATGTTCCCCGCGCCAGAGACGCTTTCCTGGAGGCAGGGAAATCGGCATTTCCTGACCTTGAAAATCCAGACGTGAAAGAGATCGTGTCTTCCTTACACAAGCGGATTGCTGAAGAGGTTGCGAAACTGTCTGATGCGGACAATTCGCGGACACGGGTTGAGGAGGCAACATCAAAAGTTGCCAACCTATTGGGCGACGATGCCGAGACAGCTTTGCTGCAGCTAGAAAAAGCTATGCAGGACGGCGCGGCAGAGCTTGAGCGTCACAAGGCTTGGGAATCCGGGTGGGCCAAACATCAGGCTGATGAATCTGTCTTTCTCGCAATGTTCAACTTTCTTCCATCTGTGGCTCGAAAAAGAGTTATGAAAGGGCGTGTTGCACTGGAAGCCATCGGCTGCACGCTGGATTTCTCCGATGTCAGTTCGGTTGAAAGTTTGGGGAATAGCCTGCGAAATGCGGTTCGAGTTGCACAGGAGGCTGCTCAAACCACCAAGTCCAGATATGAGGCAGCACGGTCAGCGTTAGAAAATCTGGATCAGGCGAAGAGAGCATGGGCGCGCGCAACGGAAAATCTTGGTGCGCCGGCCGTTCCAGCAACTGATGCATTGGACGTCGATAGGTTTGCCGATTGCCACACCCGTTTTCATCTTTTCCGACTGGCTTGCCATTATTGGGAGGGACGGTGGCTTCTGGAAATGGACGATAGCCTGGACGAAATCGTGGCCTCGCAACGAAAGACTGGGCGGAAAACAATCGAACCACGCTGGCACCGCCGTATGATGCTGACGCCCTGTGCTGTCTCCACGTTTGCGAGTTTGCCAGGCAAAATGAGCTTTGGTCTCAAGTCCGGCGGTGAATGGGGCACCGGCTATTTATTCGACTTCATCGATTTGCTGATTGTTGATGAAGCCGGACAAGTCTTGCCAGAGGTTGCGGCACCCTCGTTCGCTCTAGCGAAGCGCGCATTAGTCATTGGAGATACCCAACAGATTGAGCCGATCTCGTCCGTGTCCAAAGCAGTCGATATCGGCAACCTGCAAAGCGCGGGTTTTCTGAAAGAGAACTATGCTGAGGACGATTTGGCGACACTGTCTGCTACTGGCATGCGTAGTGTTGACGGCAGTGTAATGCGTCTCGCCCAGCAAGCGTGCGTCTATGAGCCCTACCCAGATCTAGAGCGAGGGCTTTACCTGTTCGAGCATCGACGCTGCTATGACGAAATCATCAATTTCAGCAATAGGCTCTGCTACAAAGGATCGCTCAAGCCGATGAGAGGCAGTGCTCCCGAGGGTCACGCTGTGCCGTCGATGGGTTACCTACATATCGATGGTATGGCTCTGAGCTATGGCGGCAGCCGCGCAAACGCGACCGAGGCTGCAACAATTGCAGACTGGCTTGCCGAAAATCGGCAGGACCTTGAAGGCCAATACAACAAGAAACTGGAAGATATAGTCGGTGTCGTCACACCCTTCGGGCGGCAGGTGCAAGAAATCAAACGCGCTTGTGCCGAACGAGGCATTGACGCGAAAATGACCGTTGGCACGGTTCACTCGCTTCAAGGGGCTGAGCGACCAATCGTCCTGTTCTCACCGGTTTACTCCAAACATGCCGACGGGCATTTCATCGACATGTCACCAAGTATGCTGAACGTGACCGTATCGCGTGCGAAAGACAGCTTTCTTGTATTCGGTGATATGGATGTATTTTCGTCGGCTGCGAAAGGCACGCCTAGATCGGTCTTGGCTGAATGTCTGTTCTCTCAGAGCGATGGAGTAATTGAGTTTACTGCGCAGCCACGCTCCGACCTTCAGGATTCAGGTCACCCGCTTTCGACATTGAGAGACGCAGAAGAACACGACCGGTTCCTGATTGATGCCCTGTCCACAGCCCGCGAAATGACCATTGTCAGCCCGTGGATCATTGCCTCAACAATGAAACGTGCAGGATTACTAGATGCATTTCAAAGTGCGGTGGCGCGCGGGGCAGAAATCGATGTATTCGCAGATCCTCTATTGAACCAGCTCAAATACGATGACGGCGTGACACAGTTGGAAGCTGCAAAGTCTGCGTTGCAGGATGCAGGGGTTCGCGTTCACGAGGTGCGTCAGCTGCATAGTAAGATTGTCATCGTCGACGCCAACCGTCTTTGCATCGGATCCTACAACTGGCTGAGCGCTGATCGAAAAGGCCGATATGCACGCCATGAAACGTCAATCGTCTACAATGGCTCGCACCTTCAAAGCGAGATTGACGTGATCAAGCAAAGCCTAGGTGCCCGCGAGCAACGCTAACTCCTCCGCGAAATCACTCTTTTCACCCAACCTGCCGTGCGCTGGTGGAGTGGTCTCGCGCGTTCTGTGATCTTCGCTGCTTGATCTGGAAAAGCGACATATTTTATGTCGAAAAGCGCCAGTCTTTTGTCGACGCAGTGAGGTTAACCTGATAAAATCTAAAGGTATTCTGAAAATTTAGGTGCCAAACTTCGTGTCATCTTACATTGTAGGTCAGTATATTAGTTATGCTCCTAAATGCCCCTTAAGCGGGTTTTTGGCTCTTTGAGTGTCTCTGTTGGTCGCTCAGGCTGAACGATGGCGAATCCAGCGAAATTTCTCTCTCGGCCATGTGCGACGACCAGCTGTTAACAACTTTTGATGTAAGAAAGCGCCAAGAGATTGCAGCCGCCTAAAGGTAGCGGATGAAATGGAAGATCATGTCTTTATGAGTGCGAAATGTCACATGGCTAGGGCTAGGGGCGTTCACCATGTGGGGAACGAACCGCTTTGAATAACTCGTGCCGCATTAAGGTGCTTTCGCGACGCTACGAGCAATATTTAACAGGCATGTTTGATCTGTGACATCGTTAAAGCCACATAGTATCTCGTCTCGCGACAATGCTCAGAATGGCGCCCATACGCAGGTGTCAAGCTAGACTTTAATCTAATTAGGGGTAAGCTCTAGATATATTCTCGGA
>NZ_JBBMQM010000003.1 GCF_038900055.1 Henriciella sp. AS95 | reverse complement strand
CGATGGTTCATCGAATACTGTCCGGTCAACAGCGATGCGCGCGATGGGCCACATGGATTCACAACCGAATAATGCTGTTGAAACGTCACCGCATCTGCCATGAGGGCACGCAAGTTAGGCAGGTCGATGTGTTCGGCCAAGTCACCGAAGACACAATCCGCGCGCAGTTGGTCGACCACGATAAACAGAACATTCTTAGCACTGCACATATCAAATTCCCTTATGTACTCTTTGTGAATAACGCCTAAAATTTTCAGTATGGAAAGAGGGTGTTTTGGGAAAAGGCGTTCAAACCGACTGAAAACGTACGGCTTTCCAAAATTATTCCTACATGCTCGATCAACAATGTGGGAGTTTGTGGAGAACCATTTGAGCAGTCCGCAGCAATTGCAGATTTGGCCCCCAAGCCGCGATGAGTTATTTTCACCTCCAGCTTGGCACCAAATTCAAGGATGATGCCAGCCCCGCGACCCAAGCAGACAAGGGCGTGGAAACGCTGGTTCGGAGCTACCTGAACAAGCATTTTCCAGATCACGGCATCTTTGGCGAGGAACACCGGATTGAAGGGGCCGACAAACCGCAAATATAGATCATCGCCCCATCAACGGCACCCGGTCGTTTCATTCCGGCCATCCGCTTTTTGGCTTCCTGCTTGCGCATCTGGTGAATGGTACGCCTGAGATTGGCATGATTGGCGCACCTGTGCTGAACGAAGTTCTCATTGGCCTCAAAGGCAAAAGCACCATGCTGAATGGTGAACCGCAAAACGCTACTCACCATCAGTTCTAGCTGGTCACTCCACAGCCAATGTACACAGGAATTGAGCGCACCTAACCTCGGTTATCACTCCCTCAGCCATCCAAATGCGCCCGATCTGCAAAATGGTAGTCGATGAAGAATCTGCTACCGTGTTTCAGGGCCGCAACTTCTACGACTTCATCGTCCATTATGAACCGGAATGGGACGCCTATCAGTAGGCGAAGTGCCGAAATCTACTAACAGTTCATGTGTTTCGGGTTGCTGAGACTTGACCCCAATGCCCAAGAACCGCCCTTAGATCAGTTGTTGCGGAATCACAAATCGTCCATCGAACGGTGAACTGGCTTGAACCCATATTTGGGCGATTGTATACTTGACAAACCCAAGGTCAAAGCGTAGTTTAATCTCAACAAGTTAGAGGTTTTCGCAATGTCCGTTCTTTCCGCCCCATACATGCACGACGAAGCAGCAGCGTTTGCGCACGTTGAGGCGATGCTTTGGGCAGACGGTCCGGTCTGCCCCCACTGCGGCGTGGTAGATAGCGCCTACAAGCTGGAGGGTGTCCGCACTAAGGCCAGCAAGAAGAACCCGGAAGGCAAAGAGCGCCACGGCTTGTGGAAGTGCCGCGAGTGCCGCAAGCAATTCACCGTCCGCAAGGGTACGATCTTCGAGGAAAGCCACCTGCCGCTTCACCTGTGGCTGCAAGCGATCCACCTGATGGTGTCCAGCAAGAAGGGCATCAGCAGCCACCAGCTTCACCGCGTTCTGGGCATCACCTACAAGTCCGCTTGGTTCCTGACCCACCGCATCCGCGAGTGTATGCGTGATGGTGCACTGGCTGGCTTTGGTGGCAATGGCGGTATTGTCGAGGTGGACGAGACTTTCATCGGCAAAGAACCCGGCGTAAAGAAGGCCAAGAACGCCCGTGGCGGCTCTCACAAGATGAAGATGGTAACGCTGGTGGATCGTACCACCAAGAAGGCAAAGAGCATCGTTGTGGACGACCTCAAGAAGTCTACGCTGATCCCAATGCTGCAAGAGAACATCGCCCGCGAAGCCTACGTCATGACCGACGAAGCCAAACAGTATCAAGGTATCGGCGCTGGCAAGGTGTTTGACGCCCACGGTTGGACCCAGCACGGCGCTGGTCAGTATGTCGATTATGAGGACAGCGAAATCCACACCAACACCGTTGAGGGCTTCTACAGCATCTTCAAGCGCGGCATGAAGGGTGTCTATCAGCACTGCGGCAAGCAGCATCTGCACCGCTATGCGGCTGAGTTTGACTTCCGTTATAACAACCGCGTTGCGAACGGCGTTGATGACGTAGAGCGCGGCGCGCGCGCACTGACAGGGGCAGTCGGAAAGCGACTGACCTACGATCAGCCTAACTAAGAAGCACCAAACCCGCCGAAAGTGATTCGGCGGGTTCATCCAGCTTTGCAATATCTAGTAGAACGACTTATTCAGTTGTGCTCATGTCGTGTCTCCTTGAACGTATGTTCTTCTACTGTACAACATAGCCTCTGCGGCAAAGGTTTCAATAAGATTAACCCAGGGCACGAGGCTTATCCTGTTCTTTTGTGTCGAATGTATGACGCCCTTTGTCCCTTCATCTTGTCCATGTGCGAGGCAGTTTCTTACTGCGCGAAGTCTATCAACTAAAGAGATTGGCCCACTCTTTCGCCATGAGTCTAGGGTAGTACTATCGTTCATCACTGCCTTGACGGAATACCCACCGTCGAAGTCAGTGCTCATGGAGAACTCTTTACGGTTCATCTCCAAAACAGCCCAAACCCTTTCAGCATTGACTGTTTCATCTACAAAGCTCTTGATCCGATCCGTGTCACGTTGTTGAATTGAGAAAAGACCAGCAATTTCTGCCGCTGCACCCTCAGTTGACGAGATCAAATGGGGCCTTCTGAGGATGTTGATCAGGTCTTTGCGCTGTTCAGCTTTGACGTATGACAAGGCAAGAAACTCTATCAACCGGTAGTGCAACAGATACTTCATTGCTGGGTCGCGTGTCTCGAATGCTCCCAACCAGAACAAAGTTACGGCTGGGTCAATGTCCCCGGCTACTATTTCATTTGGAAATTCCCCTTGAGCGTAGCGAGGGCGCGTGCTGCCACTTTCATTCGGGCCCTGCTCATGAATCAGTATTCGAGGAGTTTCCCTGTCATAGTAAGTCATGTAGAAATTTACTGTGCGCAAATACTGGTCAAGATCAGCTTCGTCCACATCGCTGCAATCAACCCAAAAACAAGTGGGATCGCCCATATTGTGATGTTCTGGATCATGCACAGACTGGACAAAAGACACGATGTTTCGATGTTCTGTGTGACTTGGTGCTGCATATGGAAGAACGTACTTGGCAAGAGTCAGTGCGTCAGGACTTGCGGGGGCAAATTTACACTCCCGCTTACTTCCTCTCCACCACATCGAAAAGGTGCGCTGCTTGAGTTCTTCGTGCTTCTTACGTACCTTAAATGCGGTCCATAGAACCTCCAGCGTTCTGTTTGTAGTGTGAAAAATTGCCGAATAACTCTCTGGCAACTCGACTCTATCAAGGACGGACGCAAGCTCGGTCGCTTCGGCTTGATCGCTAGGCACGTTGAGAACAAGTGTGGGGTCACGCCAAGGGTGTTTAAGTAAATAGCCCTCTTCTTCTGCGCCATCATGATCTTTGAAAGTGACAGTGGCTAGTTCAAAGCCTCCGTCTTCTTCTATATACTTACGAAATATTGCTCTTACCTGATCTTCGGAAATCTTACCTGTCAAATACTCAACTCCAAGAGGGCTACATTGTGGACAACAAAGAAGCAGACCAGATCGAAAGGTTCAAGGAGGCCGCCCGCCAACTAGAAACGGACGACGACGAAGCACGGTTCAACGAAAAGCTGGGCAAGCTGGTGAAGCAGAAGCCGAAGGACGCCGAAGCGTCCGACGATTGATCCGGCCTGTCACGCGCTTGCGTGATCGCTCAGAGGGGCGGGTTTGTCAAATATACAATCGCCATTAAAAAACATAATAATTCTAAACTACGCAGACTGATCTATGGCTGCAATCCCACTGATTAATACTACTTCAGGTCGCCTTCATTTTACCCTTACACCGAGGGTAACTAACGCACCCGTAGAACTTGCCATAGCGCCCCCGCCTTTCGACTAGCCAGCCGTTATCGCATGTTGGGCAACTCGGATACTCCGCACCACACGCACAAGTCTTCAACCCTGATTTCCCTTGCACTACAGGCATACCGTTGCCGCACTCGGAACAGGCGTTCAGTGAAAACCCACATAGGTCTGCGTGTTCGCATTTATACCATGTGCGTCCATCCTTGGTTGGAACTGCAACGAGGTGACCGCCACATTCCCCACACGTATGGATTACTTGATCTTGCCCAGCATCACCGACAACACCGTATTCAGGATCGTCCAGCAATTCCGTGACAAATGTTGACTGCTTCGAAGCGGCGCTCATCAATGTCACTGAATGACGTGCACGGGTGAGTGCGACATACATTACACGGCGTTCTTCCGCATTCTCGAACGGTTCGGCTTCGGGTGATACCAAACTCAATAGAGGGTCGTCCACGATTTCGGATGGGAACCCTGTGCGCCCTCTATAGAGGTTCACAAGGATCACATGATCCGCCTCTTGTCCCTTGGACGAGTGGATCGTCTTGAAAGCTATGTCGAGGCGAGGGAATGCCCGTCGCAACTGGGCGAGATCGGTCGGTTCGTTATACCTATTACGCCCAAGCAGAAGCACCGATGTTCTCTTGCCCTTTGGTGCTGCAATGTCTTGCAACGTTCGCAACATCTGCCTGAGCTTTTCATCTGCGTTACCACGTAGCGTCGAAATTACCCGCAACGCTGGAACTTCGGTTGTGCCTGCGGGAATAACGGTTTTGTTCAACTGTGCTGGATTTTGAAGAACGAACTTCTTGGCTGCAAATGCAATCTGATCCACGGATCGAAAGGTTCGGCCTAGGTCAACAACGCGGTGCACCCCAGACCGACCATCGAAGACGCCGCCAAATTCGCCACCGAAATCCCGCATCAAGTTGATGTCGGACCCTGCAAACCGATAGATTGACTGCCAGTCATCACCAACTGCAAACACCCTTCCGTCGGCATGTTGAGCTTTCAGTGCCTTCACCAACCGCCCACGGCTGCGGGAAATGTCCTGAAACTCATCGACCAATATGTGCTTGAAGGGGCTACGATACGTTCCGTTTTCAACATAGCCAGAGGCTCTCAGGATCATGTCTTCGAAATCGATCCGACCCCCCAACCGTTTTTGATATTCCGCATAGAGTGGTTCGAAAATTGACAAGAACGAACTGGCCCGCTTGCCCAGTTTCATCTTTCCAGCTTTGTCCGCGCACTCTGCCAGTTGGTAGCCGCCACCTTTGTAGTGCTTCAGAAACGTACCGATTAGCTGCACAAAGCTGTCAGCCTGCTTCATCTCAATCACAATATCGAACAGAGTTTCAGGTGAACGGGGCATGACCTTTTCGAACGGCGCGATCTTTTCTGCCAAAGCCTCCAACAGCCGATCTTCTTCACGATCATAGCTAAAGGTCTCAATGAGTTGGGTGTCATGCTTGGCGTGAACGCCACGCTTCCATTCCATACCCTCAAGATATTCCTCACGGTTCACAAATGGAGCGGTGGTTAGGTGATATGTCCCATCTGCGGCTTTCGTTCGTCGCACCCCAAAATGTTCAATGTAGACGCCGCTCTTCGTGAGGCGAAAATCAGGGCAATAGTCACGATAGCCCCCCTCTGAAACTTTGTGTTCGTAATCGGGTTCATATTCGTATTCGATCCCGTTTTCGAACAGCCAGTTGGCGATCATCAACTCTTCATAGCTTTTGACCTGTTCGCCCTGAAGCGTCCGAAGGTCCAGCTTTTCGACATATGTGTAATAGTTATGCTTTTGCTTGAAATCCCACTCACTCTTGCCTTCAAGACGGGCGTAGGAAAACCAGCCGATGATTGACTTTGATACCTCAGCCACGCTGTGAACCAGCGCCCGCAGGATGTCTTTGATGAGCGCAAGAAAGGCTTTGTCATCGGTGGCATGTGCCGCCAGTGCAGGTTTGCTACCTTCGACAACCCCTATGATGTCATAGGCCAGTGAGTGGAATGTACGGGCTTCGAGTGGCTCACCACACCGTTCCTCAATGCGTTCTGACATCTCCTTTGCGGCTTCTCTTGCGAATGCCAGCAATAGGATTTCTTCTGGTTGTCGGATGCCAGATTTAATCAGGTAGCCTGCCTTAGCCGTGATTACACTGGTCTTACCCGATCCTGCGCCTGCCAAAACCAGTGTGGCGTCTTCATCGGCGATGATCGATGTGCGCTGTTCGGGGGTCAGAGGATTGCTTTCAAAGGTATCAAAGAACGTTTGCCATTTGGGCAGTTGTTGATGTTCAAACTTCCTGATGGCGTCGTCGCGCATCGAACCTGCGTTTTGCAAGAACCCTTGGATGGTCTGAATTTGATTGAAAATCTCTTCGCCAACCGCCTCCTCGGACAGTTTCGAAAGGAGTTGCTTATCCAGAACCCGTGCCTGTTCGAGGGTGGGTGACACAATACCTGCCGACGGATATCGCATCGGCTGGGATAGCTCGGTTATGACGCGCAGGACTTCGTGAATGGCCCAACGTTCAGCATTGAACTGCGCAATGTTGTGAGCAGCCCAACCCGTCTTGACGCGGTCGCTGAATGATCGGGCTTCTTTGTGATTGGCACCCCGAAGCAAGACCTGAGTGCCCTTATCGACATTTATTCTCAACGTGCTTCCGACAAGCCCTCTCGTAACTAACGGAGGTGCTGAAAGGTCGGCGACTTGGATGTTTTGCTTACGCCTGGCATTGATGCTCACCACACCGTTTTCGTAATCAATGCTGCGGGCGTGGGTGCCAAATGGGTTCAACAGAAAACCTAACAATGGCTTGGGTTCAATACGCTTCAATCTCAAATCTCGTTTTTTATCATTAGGCTTCGAACGTGCCGTGAATTTTGGTCAGGGTCATCCCTATTCCTTTAGCCGCCCAGCAATCCGAAGCGCGTTACGCTCGATCAGCCCTGCCACATGTTCGACCATACCACGTTCGGCACCAGACTGGGCGCACACGGCCTCTACAGCCTCAATCCGCTTTGCCACCATCACATCGACGAGTTCCTGCACCCGCAGTCGGATGCCTCGTGGACTGAACCCTGCGGCATCCGCGATCCGTTCCCAATGCCGCCGTGCCATGTCAGCAGGTTTGCGTTTGCGCCCTCCTAGTTTCTGGGCGTGATATTGGTTCACGTGGTCCCAGTGCAGCACGGTCGATACGTCATAGAGCGGTGCCATCGTCTGCCCGCCGCTGAGTAACATCGAATAGTTCTTGGCATGTGCATCCGTGTTGGCCACGAGGATGTTAAAGATCACCTGATCCTGCAATGTCAGCGCGTCTTGTGCAGGCAGATGCTGTGCAGTCGTGAGAAGCCGATTGAGGTCTAAACCTACCACAGTGCCTTGCTCATATTTCTGGCTGGGAAAGATACCATTGGCTTGTGCAAAGTCCTCTTGGTGAAGGCGTCGTAGTGACCCGTCCTTACGTGTCGTCCGATCATACCGCGCTACGGCCAGTGCAGTCCTATTCCCAACATCCATGATGCTGACATCTGCAACCGCCATTCCAATAAGCTTCGCCAAGGTCAGACAGTAGGCTTCGTTCTCTACAATGCCAGGAAGGTTTGGGTTGTCGGGTTTGATGATGAGGGTAGATGGTGCACCTGACATCGGGATCGCAAGCTGATCACCCCTCTCTGGCAATCCCAACTTCGGTGCACCTGCGGCGTCCAACACTGCGAGTGCGGTTTTCTTCTGCCCTCCAGCAAGGGACAGCCTGACACCATCCTCCCCCGCGAGGAAGGGACGCTGACCTAGGTCTTTGAAGTGCCCTGTCAGGGCGTCCTGTGGGTCCTCGGTGCCATAGTGGTCGGTGATGGGCCGATACGACCAATTAGCTTTGTCGCTGGGTTCCCCGATTGAAATGGCACCTGCGGTGTCTCCGCCGATCTCCTTGAGGATGGCGAGGGCATCGGTTGATGACAGGCCCAATGCCCGTGAGAGGGTCAGCAACTGCTGTTCTTCTGGTAGCAGGTTCGCAAGCCATGGCGTGATGACCTGATCAGGGTACATCGCTTCGGCAAGTGGCATTGTCACGGATAGTGGGAAACTGCCCTTGGTGGCCAACCATCGTTTGTCATAAACGAACGACAGCTTGCTATCGTCCTGAACTTGGACGTGTCCGACGCTGAACGCCTCGTAATATATGGTCACCTCATTAAAGATGGCCATCAATCATCATCCAGATCATAGCCATCAATGCTCGGCGTTGATCGTTCTGCTGCGGTTTGACCTGATGGAACCAGCAGATCAGGTAGCCTCACTCGTAATGCTCTTGCCAGCCCGATTAGCGTCGATAGCTTCACATCCCGCGTACCACGTTCGATATGAGACAACGTAGGAACAGTTGCACCCGAAATGCGTGAAAGACCGTCAAGAGTAAGGCCCTCAGCCTTCCGAAGTTCCCGTATCTTTTGGCCGATGTGCTCCGTCCAACGTTGGGTGTCTGGATCAAGGTTCATCGTGGATTCCTTATCATGTAGGATAAATTACGGCATTTTTCCGTGGCTGTCACTAAGATTTATCACTGGCAGTAAAAAAAGACCCAAGGGCAGCAAAAGTCTGGGATTTATCACTGGCGGTAAAATATCAAATAAGGAAAAGCTTAGCATAAATCTTTGAACATCACTTCGGCAATGAAAGCGGCCAAAGTTGCTCAGTGAGGTAACCAGCAGCAGGGCTGGGGACCATCGCACTTAACAAACCATTGATCGTGTTCTCACTATGTTCTAATACTAGGGATAACAAAATCCATTTTCCGTTCCAGAGGCGATGTTTAAATGAGTGCGGCTTTTTTCGAAGAACGAACTGAACCTTCCACAGTAAAAGCAACGATAGTTCAAAAGTACTTTGACGCATGGTCAAAGATCATTCTTCCGATGGCACAACGATATCACGGCGGTAAAATTGCATACGTCGATCTTTATGCAGGTCCAGGACGCTACCGAGACGGTGCAGCATCTACACCTTTGTTAGTAATCGAAAAAGCCCTTGAAACACCCAGTGTGGCCGCTGCTCTCGTTACTATGTTCAATGACCAAGACGAGAACAACACACAGACATTGGCAACCGAAATTGCCAACCTCCCAGGTATCGAACGTCTGGCACATAAACCGACCGTCAACCAAAACACCGTTGGTGAAGACGCAGCCGACTACTTTGGAAAAACGCGAAGAGTTCCAACATTCACATTCCTCGATCCCTTTGGATATAAGGGGCTATCCCTTCAACTTGTGAATGGCGTGATCAAAGACTGGGGATGTGATTGCGTCTTCTTTTTCAACTATAACCGAATAAATGCAGGGCTTACGAACCCAGCAGTTAAGGCGCATATGGATGCACTATTCGGTGAAGAGAGCGCGGATCGACTTAGGGCAAAAGTGGCGGGGGCTAAGCCTCACTTGCGTGAAGAGATGGTTCTAGAGGCTATGTCGGAAGCCCTACATGAAATGGGTGGCGAATACGTTCTACCGTTCAGGTTCAGGAACGAAGGTGGCAGGTTAACGCATCACCTCGTCTTCGTATCCAAGGACTTCAAGGGCTATGATGTGATGAAAAGCATAATGGCGAAAGCGAGTACAACCGCAGATCAGGGCGTTCCTTCCTTCGCATACACTCCAGCCGACGAGTCGATGCCGCTCTTATTTGAACTGACTCGACCACTAGATGATTTGGAAGGTATGTTACTTACGGAGTATGCTGGTCAGCGAGTTTCGATGGAAGACATCTATCGCCAACATAGCGTGAACAGACCATTTCTATCGAAGAACTACAAAGAGGTTCTCGGAAAACTCGCAGATGAAGGAAAGATCGACACCTTCAATTCGAAGGGCAAAGGGCGGCGAAGCGGCACCTTCGCAAATCACATACAGGCCATTTTCCCAGAGGAGACTACCTGATGGCGAATGGATCACGGATTGAATGGACTGAAGCGACCTGGAACCCAGTTGCGGGTTGCACAATCATCTCTCCAGGTTGCACCAACTGTTATGCCATGAGGATGGCTGCACGGTTGGAGGCGATGGGTCAACCAAAGTACACTGGCCTGACGCGACGCAGTGGCGGGCGTTCCAAGTGGAATGGCAATGTGAGCTTAGACGACCATTCTTTGCGGGTGCCATACGGCTGGAAGTCTGGACGAATGATATTCGTCAATTCGATGTCTGATCTCTTTCAAGACGCAGTGCCACTTGATTTCATTAGACGCGTTTTTGAAGTGATGGACGAATGCAGTCAGCATACGTTTCAGGTGTTGACCAAGAGGTCCTCTCGCCTGCTCGAACTTTCCGATAAGCTTGAGTGGCCTGCGAATGTATGGATGGGGGTCAGCGTTGAAAACGCCGATTACACCTATCGCATCGACAATCTACGGAAGACTGGTGCAGCGGTAAAATTCCTTAGCTTAGAACCTTTGATCGGCGATCTTGGGCGTCTGAATCTTGATGGGATCAATTGGGCCATCGCAGGCGGAGAGAGCGGCCCTGGCTCACGACCTATGGACCCACAGTGGGTTAGATCAATTCGCGACCAATGTATCGCAGCCGAGGTGGCTTTCCATTTCAAGCAATGGGGTGGGATCAACAAGAAGCGAACTGGCCGAACGCTCGATGGACGTACGTGGGATGAGTTTCCAACTGCGGCATAGGGACTTCTAGTCGTCCGTTTTGTCGTCATTTGTCGGCACAATCACAGTCGTCATCGATGTTAATACATGCTTCGGAGTGAACCGATACCGTACTTGATTTGTCAATGGATCAAGAATTGCGTGACTGATGTTTGGGAATAGTTCGTCAGGAACTGGATTTTTTGCCCACGGGTTATGAAACATTGTCACTGTATCGCCCCATGCCTCATCATAATCGTCAGCATCGACATCTGTCGCGAAGGATTGTGTGGTCCCCATCTCATCGCTTACCCACATGCCCATGCGAAGCATCTTTACGTCGTGATCTCCTAGCCCAGCAATTTTCCCCATCCGACCGAAAGTAGTCAGGGTCGCCCCGTTGGAGAATAATACTGCACTGACATTTTCAGCATCTGGCAAACCAAAGAAGCGGCTGGGTATCGTCTTGTCACCATAAGTATGCTCAGTTGTAATCTTGATGGCAGGTTCGAGGCCATACTTCCCCACAACCATTCGCGGCCTTACGGTTTCGCCTTCAATGATAACGTCATCACGTACACCATACAGATAATTTACCAAACCAGCACGTGACCATGTCATCGAACCAGGCGTGTCCGAAGTCGCAAGGCCGTGGTAGTCGTGAATTGCTAGAACAAATGGGTGACCTGCGACGTGTGGTAGGTCCCAATACTTGTTCTTTCTGTTGAGTTTGCTGAAGAGCGGGCTACCAAATTTGATCGGCATGTAGTTCTGAGACAACTCTGCAATTTGGGCTGCGGTGTCAGCGGGAACATCGAAATCAGGATTTTGGCCTACGGTTACAGCTTCTACGAAAACAGGCATCCCAAACCTGGAGAGTGAGAAGTCAGGGGCAGGCTTGGTGTTGTCAAATTCAAAGCCCTCCTTGTGGAACAAAACATATAGAAATAGTTCCCAAAGCCGTTGGTCGAAGCCAGTTGTTTGAAACTGTTCGATGTAATTCCCGTCAACGTCAACGAATGAATACGCTATTTCTTGGATGAGGTTACGTGCCGCAGAACGCATCTCATTGGATGAAAGAACCTTGAAGTAGTCATGTTGCTTGTCGTCAGCCACTATAGGAGCAAAGATGTCCAGGATCGGCTTAACCTCATCACCCTGAGGGTACTCTGAAATACCGTCTGCTTCGTAAGGTTTGATTGCTTCACGCAACGCCTCTTCAGCCGCGTCCGCAGATGCATAGAACTCGTTTCCAACCTCAAGACACCTAAAAATCTTCCGAGCATCGCGGCCAAGTATTATGTATCCGAAATCACTATCAGTCTTATCAAAAACAACGATGGCGAGGTTAGACTTTTCAGGCGTTTCATAATGACGGACTTCAGCGGCCATCATCGTCATGTAGGGTGCCCTGACATAGCACAACGCATCAAAACGTCTTGGTGAAATAGGCCGCAAGAAAATTCCAATCGAATGTATTAGGTGTTCCACCTAAAGGTTGATCACTCACTCTTCGTTTGCAAGTATCGATAAACTGATGAACGGGCGATCCCAAGATTATTGGCAATAGTTGTCGGGGGCATTCCATCATCATGCAATTGACGAACCGCTATCCGATCAATCGTTGGCGGTCGCCCTTTGAACGGACTATCAGCCCCCTTGGCCAAGGCCGCATCGATGCCTTCGCGTTGCCGTTCTGCACGGATACCGGCCTCGAACTCTCCAAACGCACCGAGTATGGTGAAGAATAATTTTCCCGTAGGATTGCTGGTATCGATGGGCTGTTCCAGCACCTTTAGGTCCACACCCTTCTGCTCCAACGTCTCGGTAATTTGCAACAGATCACGGGTGGAACGGGCCAATCTATCCAGACGGGTGCAGACGACGGTATCACCTTTGCGGATGCCACGGCCCAATAGGTCTTCCAGTGCGGCACGTGCTTGCGGGTCAGACCGACGAGCCGCCTCTGGCCATGTCGCTTCTTCCGCAGCATCGGCTTTGAATTGGTTCGATGTAGTCCTGATGTTCGATCAGGTTTTCCAAACGCGCACCCAATTCCTTGGGCAGCCCTGTCAACAAACGGCGACCCCAATGTGCGTATCCATCCATCAGAACTTTGTCGGTGATCGTTTCTGTCAAAGGCCCTTCGTAGTCGAGGATATCAACCCATCGGCCATCTTGACGAACCTCCACATCTTCAAATTCTGTTGGGCAAATCGGCCTATTGGCAAAATACCAAGTCCGCGCCTTTGCCGTGCCACCACCCGATGCAATCAGTGCTGTCATCGCTGACGGTTCGACATTCGACTTTGCCCAACGCATCCATCGCGTTACCCGACTGCGGTCAAGATCAACCGTAATTCGAACCTTATGCTTATCGGCAAACATCGGAACCTGATCCCGCACACCAAGAGAATGACCCTTACGGCTCAGAAACCCTGGGGTAGCAAACTTTGCTCTACAGAGACCGTGGCCAACACCTGTTTTATCTGTTGTGAAATTAACCGCGTTGACGGATCGCGTTGCAGACACAGGCATCTCACCCTTTGTCAGCCCCTCGGACATAATCGCTTTCATGTGGCTGATGGCGGTAAAGTGATACAATTTCATTGGTTGGTCTCCTTCTGAGTGGTGTTGATGTCTCCTTCGTCCTTTGACGCTTTGGATACTTTGTTGAGTGCACTGGCAGCACGGGTCTTTTGTTCGGCGCTTTGGGTGTAGCGGGTCACTTCTTTGGAGGTTCTGTGACCAGTGATCGCCATGATCTCCTGTTCGGTGCAGCCATTCTCGGCCAACACAGCAGATGCCGTTTTGCGCAGCCCATGAACCGACAGGCCCTCAAGCCCTGCATCTCTGCACCACTTGCGAAAGCGGTTTCCAAACCCATCGCCAGTAAACGGACGACCAAACTCGGTCAGGATGAACGTGTCCCGCCCCGTCGGTGACGCATCAATGATGCTGCGTAATTCAGGAATGATCGGAACCCAGAGGGAAACCCTCTTGCCAGGGCGATTGCGGTTCTTATGCTGGATAAACTCAAGCCCCTCGCGCCCATGATAGGATTTGATATGGGCAGGACCGAGGCGCACAAGATCACCGCGCCGTTGGCCCGTGTAGAGCGCCAATGCCATGGTAAGGCGGGCCATGCTGCCAATCGGGTGGTAATCTTCGAACGCCTTCACGTCCTCCGCAGCCCATGCCTCAAAGCCCTCGACTGACCCAGGAAGCAACGATACTTCCTTGATCGGGTTCACATCATGATAGCCATATTCAACCGCATAATTGTAAACTTGGCGCAGGGCCTTGACCATCCCATTGGCGGCTTCTGGTCGGTCTGCCATGGCATCGCGGCGGTGCATGATGTGACGCGGCTCAAGCAGGGCAAAAGGCTTGTCCCCATCGGTTTCATTCTGACAAAACCGATCAAGGATTTGCTGACGGACACGTCGTGTGCGGGGAGCCAAGGCTTGGAAGGCCGAAGACTGATAGTATTTCCCGATCAAATCACGGATCGATCCAGATTTGGTGGTGCTGAGAACTGGCTTTCCACGTTCCTTGGGATCGTGACCAGACATGGCCATCTGATAATCGGCAATGAACTCGGCTGAGCCAATTGGACCGCGCAGACGGAATTTTTTCCCGCCATGACGATAATACAGTCGAACATTGCCGCGACGATCACGGTCTTGGGTGACATATGGCAAACGAATTGTCATCTCGGTCTCCTCAATTCCAAGGGTTGTCATCAGGGGCCGTAGCCAGTGTCTCAAACGCAGCATCAAGTGCGTTGAGGTCCCAGATGCGTCGCGAAAATGCTTTGAGTGGCTTGGGGATTTTCCCTTGGGCCACCAACCGATCCAACGTTGTGGGGCTGATGCCGATGTAGCTGGCAGCTTCGATGCGCGTCAGACCGCGTTTGGGGGTTGGGGGCTTATGCGCCCGCTCACGGGTGTGGCCGAGTTTCTCAAGTGCCGCAGCCGCAGCGGCCAAACTCGTTGCTGCTTTGGTCAGCACAGTTTCGGAGTTGATGTCTTTCGTTGGGTTTTCCATGTTCATGCCCACCCGTGCTGACTGGCACTTGGATTTGGCAGTGTCTTCACGAGAAACATCATGCGATCTGTGATGCGTTCCATGGCACGGGGAAAACGTTCACGCAGGTCCTGAACATTGAGGTCGAAGTAGTCGATGTTCCGTCCCGTGTGGCTGATAACCGTGTGATTAAAGAACACGGGGTCATGATGATCAGCATCAACGATGTGGGCGAACAACGGGTAAGCTCCGCTAATCGACAGTTCCGAAGCCCAATCAATTGCGTATTCTGCTTTGGCAACTGACCATGGCAGACCGACCCGATCATCACTTAGCCGCCGCAGAGCAACCAAGCTAAGGCGGCTTGATTGCGGCCAGACCTGCACCAGCAGGATGCGCCCACCGTCCTCCAGCAGAGTGGCGTAGTTGTCATCCGTGCTGCTGATGATGTTGTCGGTGGAGGCAATAATAATGGCATCGACATTTGCCAGCCGTGACGATAGCGATGCGTCTCCTTCAATGGCTTTGACGATCACATCCGTGATCTCAGTTGAATTGTAAGTATGTGTTTCCAATGACGTTCTCCTTTGTTGTCTGAACGTCTTGAGGTATACGGGGGTGATCAAAACCAATCTTCGGGGATTAAATGCCCTGATGATCACGCAATACTTTCGGAGAACGCAGATAGTCGCAGATCAGTCAGATATGTTCGATGGCAATGGGCCGAGTAATCACTCAGACCAAGATGTTGGCCTGTATGAGGAAAAGCATCTTGCAAGAAACATACCCGAACAGTTCTCAGTGGTTTGCGACCGCATCAGGCTGAAGGAAATCGAACCGAACAATCGACAACGGCGTCGCACCGACAAGCCGATCAAAATCTATTCCGACATGCTGAAGCAACTGAGCAATGAGGCAATAGACCGCGACGACGAAATTGCCATCGAAGAAGCAATCGACGAAGTTCTGGTCAGATTCTTGGCACTACAAAAAACGGTAGATATGACCGTTCCTGCGAAGAGCGTTTTCTCAACCATATCGGCGGTGGAGCGTTCACTGAACAGTGCAATCAGGAACCTCAATGACCCAGACCGAGACGCGGCTGTTACAGAAACTTCAACAGATCAGCCCGAAGATCATTCGCCGAGTGCAAAAGATATTTGGATGTCCAAAAGCCTCGCTGCGAAGGTCACTGCGACACGCCAATACCTCATAGAAACGCACAGAGAAATCTTGGAATTGAAGCGTTTTTTCAATTACAAAAGTGGCTTGGTAAAAGCAGGTAGGCCATCAACGTATTCAATGCTCTTTGCTGTCCACGCCCTCGCAGAAATCTTTGAGGCGAGAAACACCAAAGGTTTAGATGCCCAAGTCAGCCAAGTCGTCGATGGCGGACGCCAAGACCAAAAAGGGCGTAACCACAATCAATACAGATATGAGGGTGCTTTCCTCTCATTTGTGACCAGTTTTTACATGAAGGTGGTCCCTGAACAGATCAATCGAGGTAACGAAGGTTTTCCAGATCAGGTCCGAAAGTTTGCACGTCTACGATTAGAAGACCCTGATGCACACAAACTGCTGTATGCAGACAACGCCAGTCATTTTCAGTTTCTTGAGTTCATGAAACGCGCTGATGCGATGAAATGAATGCCACTGACGGTTTGGTTGAACACCGAGTTGGCTAGTCAGCCAAGCTGAATTTTGTCGATGGCATGGGTAAAACATTAGGCACTAGGAAGCACTAAGTGTTCAACTCGGCGTTGGGAACATAGGCATCCCACCCATCTTTTCCTAGGAACCCATCGAACTGTTCAGGTGTTACCAGAGCGTATTCGAATTGGTTGCCTTCGGCGAGTTTCTCAGCAGCTTCTTTCTTTGCAAGGACGACTAGATCATCCTTCTTCCAGTTGGATTTCACCTCAATAATGTGAGCCTTTCCATCATCTCGATAGACCAAGAAATCTGGGTGATAGTTGCAGACGGTGTGCGACTCGGGATGAATGTAGTAAACTTGAAATCCTGATTGGCCATGAACCAACATACCCGTAAAATAGATGTTGGTCGTCCTGTCATCCCCCAGAACTCTTTGGAAGAAGTCCACCTCAGGATTGCTGTCAAAGCAATAGGTGTCGAGGTGGAATGACTTTGAACGTTTCCCATCGAACTCTGGGTAGTCACGCCGTGCGATCAGATGTTCTTGTGCTTTGAAAGTGAAGGTTGGCAAACGATTGGATTGATCGTTGTAACCACGGATGAGTTCGACTTCCTCCTCCACCGAGTTCTGGAACTTTTCGACTTCGAAGAAGGCATGGAACAGGTGTGGGATCAGCACATCATAGATAAAATCGTTGGCCTTGTTCACGACCGTCAGAATTTCATCGAACGACACGTTCGTGCTTGCCAATGCATCCTCGACATCAAAAGCACTGATCTGATCACCTGAAAAGTAGCGGGCAAGCTCACCGACCAGTGTGATCTTTGAGTATGTCTTGTGGGACTGTCGATCAGTGATGTCTTCGACAGAGGATGGCTTATCCTTCAGGTGAGTCCGTGTCTGTAGCGTGATCTTGAACTGCTCCATGGCCGCATCGGACACATCGAGTGTTAGCGTATCAGGCTGATCCTTTTTAACTGTTCGATACAACTCACGATGGCGCTTCATTTTGATGATCACGGGGGGCGGCACAGCGGTGACCTCGACGGTCACGGACGTATCGGTCTTCTTCGGTCCTAACTCTTCTGTGGTGACGCGGAAGTTCTGCTGCAACTCATCGTCCAAGATTGCTTGGTTCTCGGCTGAGAGGTAAATGTGACCCGTCTCTTGGTTGGGACCGATTGATCTCAGGCAGCGCATCGTGGACTGAAGCACAAAGATACGGGACTTGGGCTTACGATACAGGGCGACGCCGAACAGAGACCGACAGTTCCAGCCTTCGCCACCCTTACCAACGAGCAGAATGAACTGCTTGTTGGAATCTTCCGTGTCGAGACGATTGAACTCCCGAATGTCCTCATTGGTCGTCAGGCTGGTGTCACCAACGTTTCTCAGGATTTTGTCCGTGGAAACACCTAGCTCCGATAGCACCCGTTCAATGGCAGGCTGAAGGTCGTTCTTGAGTTCATCGATGGTTGACGCGAACAACGCCAGCTTTGGCAACATCCCTTCATGACGGGTCTCACCTTGGTGTTCCCAGAAGTGGGTGATGACTTCCCTGATGAAATCGTCCGACTTAATGTTGCCTGTGTAGGTATGGAACTCAGGTTGCTTTAGGTATTTGTTATCGATGGCCCCTTTGAGACCATAGGCATAGACGACCTCAGGCATGATACGATCTTTGACGTATGGTGTGCCTGTGTAATTGTAACATCCCACAACGCTGCTCTTGCGATGTTCCAACGCCTTTGCCAGTTCATCGATGGTTGTGCGTAGGGCAGAGGCTTGCTTGGCCTGTCCAAGGTCCTTCTCCAGTGAAGTTCCCATGGAGTGGTGCGCCTCATCCACATAGATGCCCAGACGAGGTAACCTGGCGATCCGTTGGAACCTTGCGTTCACAGCGAGGTCTGCGTCGGTCTCAGGGGCATCCTCGCCCAACATGTCGTAGAGTTCGCCATAAACCTCAGAGAGAGTGCCTTTCTTCTCGGCAAATAGCTTTTCAGTCGCTGATGGCTTGGCCGACTTGCGCTTGAGGATGATCTTCTGGGTGTTCGAGATGATGATGTTGAACGATGACCCGTCTTGCGCACCGATGGTGGACGCTGTGTCATCAAGGAAATGGAACTTGAGGTTGGTGCGCAGGAAGTTCGCGTATTCTGGTGGCACGACTTGGGACAAATCGAAAGTCTGGATTTCACGCAGCGATTGAAGGACCGTCTTGTCGGGTGCGAACACCAAGGCGTTGCGGCAATACTTGTCGTCCTTGCCAAACTTGTTGGCCAGCAGGAACTCATAGAAGATGCATGTGGCCATCAGGATCGTCTTCCCAAGGCCCATGGTCAGCGCAAAGATGTAGTTGGGATATTCACGTGACCGTTCGCTCATCTTAGCGAACAGGGCCTCGTATTGATCTTCACCGATGATCTCTTCAAAACCCAGAAGCATCCCCTGACCCTGCTTGGACGCATCAGCCTTCACCAGCCCTTCAAAGATGCCTTCACCCTTTGCCCATTCCTTGAACAACTGGTGGACATGACGGTTCTCGCCGAACTCCTTCAGAAAGACATACATCTCGAAGGCTTCGAACTGGGGGCGACGCAGGTAGGCATCCGCCCGCAGGTCGGGGTCGTTGAAATCCAGCAGGTGCTTGGACAACTTGCGATACTTGGTCCTGATCTTTCCCTTGTTGGTCTGCAAAAAGTGATACAGGGCGTTGAAGAATGCGAAGTCCTGATTGATCTTCTTAGCCATGGTCGATCTCGCCTTCCCATGACTCTGACAGCAGGTCGGTGATCTTCACACGGATGGTCGAGGCATCGTCGGGGATCGGATAGCGGCCATTGACCAATTCGTTCTTGTCGGGCGCATCAATAAGCTCTGGGCTGAGGACCGCACCATCATAATTCCAGTCCACCTTGATCGTCTCAACCAGTTGCCGCCAGTCTTCGACTGCATCCGTGTCCATTGAGAGCTTCTGGAGCAGGTTGAGGGGGTAGAAACCCGCAATCTCAAGATGACCGTCCTTGATGACCAGTTTGGCATCTGACTGGCGTTTGAAATGCAGGTTGGCTTTGTCACGGATCAGGTCCACGACCTCGACTTCGATGTTGAACGGCTTGGCGGCTTTGACCAGTTCAGGGCCGATGTCGGGTTCATGGCCCATACAGACCAACATGATCCGATCCACGATCTTTGAGGGGGCTTCGGCCTGACGCCGTTCATAGGCTTTGAAGTCCATGCCGTTGATTACCTCGTTCAGGTCGGCACGGGTGGCAATGCGGTTCACGGGCATGATCTTGACCAGATGCTGATCACGCTGACCATCAAACACGCTGCTGGTCGGCAAGGGTTGAAGCTCCATGGCTTCTTTGATTAAGTCATTTGCCTCAGCGGGGTTGCGAAAAATGTCATAATTATTGACGTTATGGACCTCGAAACCGAGATATTGTTGCTCTGGAAGTTCGACTTCCAAATCACCGAATAAGTCGGATTGATCAGCCTTCTGTTCTTCACGAATGGAATTGAGGCGCTTGATCGTTGTTTCGATAGAGCCAAGGTTTATGTCCGCCCCGATGAAACGCCTTCCCATTTTCATGGCAACAGCTTGGGTCGTCCCAGAACCCATGAAACAATCAAAGACCAGGTCCCCAGGGGACGACGCTGCCTGCATAGCAAATGCCAGTAGTCGCTCTGGCTTCTGGGTCGGATACCCCAGACGCTCGTTGGCAACTGGGTTGATAATCGGAATTGGCCAAACGTCACCAAGACGACGAGTGTCTTCAGATTCCTTATAAAGACGATTTCCATCGTCGTCACGAAGCCAAACTCTTTCACCATCAATCTTCTGGGTGACAGGTTGCCCCTTTTTCACTTTGACGGGGACCCGAATGGGGTTTTTCATCCATTTCTTGGTTTTCGAAAACACCAAAATCGTGTCATGAAAGCTGTCTAGGATGTCGCCACCAGTGCCAAGCTTGTTTTCATAGAACCATACGATTTCGTTTTGAAACCAACCTGGCCCGAAAATTTCTTCGCAGATTTGCCGAAGGTGATGATGCTTCTTTTGATCCACATGGACCATCAGAGTTCCACTACCAGATAGCAACTCTCGTATGAGGGTCAATCGCTCATACATGAACTGGAGGTATCCATCGCCGCCCCAGATATCGGTGTATTGCTTTTCTTCAAAAGCACTTCCGTCCGATGAGGCCGATTTCCCCTTCAGCTTGATAGTTCGCTTGTAGTCAGCATTGCTGTCAAACGGTGGGTCGATATACACCATATCAACCTGCTGCCTGTAATCGCGTAGCAGGTGCGACATAACTTGGAGGTTGTCGCCCCAGAATATCTGATTTGACCAACCTGAGACTGAATCTCCGTAAGACTCACGTCGTTGAGCGGGATAATACTGTGTTGACGTATAAGGCTTTTTTCCTGCCCATCGAAGTTCGGGATAACCCCGAATAGGTGGACTTTCGAATGAAAACGTTTCAAATGTTTCTGGTTCTTTATCGGCCATCTAATTCAATTCCTTCAAGCCTTACAAAACGTCATGTCACAGAACGCCTGGAAGTCACAATTTTTGCAGAGCCGTTCAGGCCGCTCTGATATGCCATAATTCTTTTCAACAATGTTGTGGATGACTGCATCGACCTTGGCAATCGTGCCTTCGACATCCGTCGTCTCTCTGGGATAGGTGATCGTCGGCTTACCGTTCTCTTCACCCGTGTAATACAGCGTCATCCGACTGACCTGAACGCCACGCTTCTCTTCCAATAGATGCGCATAGATTTGAAGCTGACGACGATACCGAGCAAGCCGATCCGCCTCATCAATGAGGTCGGGTTTCTTCTCTGACTTGAAGTCGATGATCTCATAAGACCCGTCGTCAGCCTGAACGAGGTCAACAGTGCCAGTCAGGATATAGTCATCCTTCAGCAGGGATAACTCGACCTCAGCATCCCGCAGACGGTGGAAGTGTTCCTTTTCACGGTCCACGTAGCTGGTCACATGTCGCTTTGCGATCCTCAGCACGGGTTCGGCCAGATAGACCCGTTCCTTCTTCGTCAGGTTGGCGTAGTTCAAATCGAACCAACTGTTGATCTGGTCGGATGTGACCTTGCTCTCCTCGCCCCGCAGAACCGCCTTGTGAACGTCTTCGATGGTCTGGTGGACCAATGTGCCAAACAGGATCGCGTTGGTCCTGACGGGCGAAAATTCGAGGTCTTTGAACAGTCGGTATTGCTGGGGGCATCCTTCGAACACCAGCACGTCAGATGTGAAGGAATAGCTTTGTTTGATGTCCACTTCTTTGACATCAGCCAGGTCGATGTTGTTGGCATCGAAGGTCAGATCATGCCAAGACTGTAAATCGTCATAAACAGGCCGAAAGTAGGCGGATGGCACGTGACGCTGCCCACGTCCCTTTGGTGTGTTCTCTTGGCAGGTCAGCACCAGCATGTTCTGCGCACGGGAGAAGGCGGTGTAGAACAATCGCCAGAAGTCAAAGGTCTTGATCCGATCCAAGGGTTCAAATGGTTCACGGCCACTGAACTCTTGCTCAAGCATGACCTCCATGTCCGAATACTGCTTGCGCGGCACCGCATCGAGTGAGCCGACGATGACAATCGGGAACTCAAGGCCCTTGGACTGGTGGATCGTCATGAATGACACGCAGCCCGACGGGGCATATTCACTGTCGTCCTCATACTCTTCGATGCCACCATCCCAAAGGAACCTCATGAAGTAGTTGAACAGCATCAGAAGGTCACGTTCCAAACGGTCTGGGCGGATGACGATGACGTTGTAGAGGTATTCAAACTTGTTGAGCAGGCGGGAGAACTTGGACAGGTTTCTTGCTGGGCGGCTATCCCGCACACCAGCATGGGCGATGCCTTCATCCAAGAAGCCGCTGAAGGTTGGGAACTGCATCAAGTCATAAAACAGCCCAGAGAAGGCGTAGTTGGTGTTGTCTGTTAGACCGAGGTGGCTTTTGGCCATACCCGCCGCCCAAGCCGTGATCTGAGGGTCTGTGCCGCCCTTCAAGTGTGCAATGAAGTCACCAAGACATTCGTCATAGTAGGTCCAGACTTGAAGCGTCATGCCCTCACGTGTTTGGCGGACTGACCCGTATTGCGGGAACATAAACAGGATCGCGCCTATCATCAGTTTGATCTCGGTCCGTTCGAAGAACATGTTGGATCGCGGTGCGTAGATGGGGATGCCTGCGGCTTCCAGATCATTGGCAAATGCGACGACCTTGTGGTTGCGCACTGATCGGAACAGAAAGGCGACCTGATTCCAGTCCTTGATGATGCCACTTGCACGTTGCTTCTTCAGGAATGCAATCGTGTCATCGGCCCAGTTTTCCCCACCGTCATCGCCTGACACCTTGAATACAGTCGGGTGGGCTGAAGGCTTTGAGTTTGCGGCTTCAATCGTTTTGTCAAAGCGGAACGATTTCCCGTCAGCATCCCATTCCGTCGTCTCCATCCACCTATTGTAGAAGTCGATGATGGGTGGTTCAGATCGGTAGTTCTGTGTGAGCTTCACCTGCTGGCATTCGCCTTTGTTGAAGCGGCTTGGGAACTCAAGGATGTTACGAATCGATGCGCCACGGAAGCGATACAACGCCTGGTCATCATCGCCCACGACGCAGATGTTCCGATGCTTTTCCGCCAGCTTCAAGATGATCTTTTCTTGGATTGTGTTGGTGTCTTGGTATTCATCGATCATGAGATAATCGAAGCGACCTTGGATTTCCTCGGCAACTTCGGGGTTGTTCAGCAAACCTAGCATTTCAACTTGGATGGTAGAGAAATCGAGGTAATTGAACTCACCCAGCAGCCTTTGATAGGTGAGGTAGGCTTCTCCCGATGCAGTCATTTCTGGAAGTTGACTGCCTGCCAAATCTTGCCCCGAAATACCCTCTTCGCTGATCTTGTTCAGCCAAGCTGTCAAAGCCCCAGCAAAGCGCCAAGACGACTGTGGTCCCTTCAGGCCAAGCGCGTCCTCGATGCCTTCAATATCCCGAAACTCACCGATCTGCTGGAAGACGAAATACTGCTGATCAAACTGATCCAGAACCGTGTAATTCTTCTGAATGCGTGTATAGGCTCTGAACTCTTCCAACAGTTTCAGAAAGATGGAGTGCAGCGTTCCCACTGTAAGGTCCAAAGGGTTCCCAATGTTCTGAATGCCACCGAGCTTTGCTGTGATCCTCGTCACGAGTTCTTTGGCAGCCTTCTCGGTGAAGGTTGAGATCAGGACACGTTCTGGCGACACATCCCCTGACCGCAGGATGTTGGCGACCCGTTCCACTAGGCAAAATGTCTTACCAGAGCCAGGCCCAGCAACGACGAGGAGTGGTCCCTCGGTAGTCGAAATTACTTCAGCTTGTTCTGGGTTTGGACTGACGCTCATCTTTGGGTCCGCCACGGCGTGATTTCTATTGGCATCATGCAGATTGCCCCAGAATACCGTAGACCATGGCATCATATCGCGACGGGTCGAATTTAGTTCCGTGGGTATCCAGCACCCGTGATGTTTCCAGTCGCAATACCTCAACCACAGCGGTGCGCAGAGCCTTGGGGTTCGGCCTCAGGTCTAGGTCCTGCACGATCAGTTCGATATGCTCCACGACTTCGCCCAGACGGTCGAAATCGGTTTGGGTGGGGGCCACCACTATGTTGCCCTCGAACATCTCTGAAACTGACAAACCGTAGGCCGCAGCGATATCCACCAGACGCTGTGCATCCACCTTGGTCTCGTTGCTTTCCCATCGCCATAAATTGGTCTTTGGCACCCCAAGAAGCTTGGCCGCTTCACCAAGGGATAACGCCTTGGATGCACGGGCCTTCTGTAGGATTTCACCAAACGATCTTGCAGCAGCATTTTTCATCCTTTTGGTATTCCACAACGTGGAACGGGAGGGAAGTAAAACGATCTGGGGGCGCTCTTAATAATTGCGAATCGTTCCATTTAGTGGAATATGGCATGCATGACATTGACACAATATCTCCAAACCAATCGCCTGAGCCTGAATGACCTCGCAAAACAATGCGGGACGAGTGCCAGCACGATTCTTCGCGTGAAAGACGGAACGGTTGCCCCGTCAAAGCGCGTCGCACGTGCGCTGTGGGATGCCACAGGTGGTCAGGTATCCCCCAACGACCTGTATGGCCTGCATCACGCCGAGGGGCATTGCACCTGTCATGTCTTGCTACGCCCACAACCCATCAAACATGGAGCGCACCTCAATGAGTAACATAACGACAGTCGGAATCGTCATTGCAGCAGGTGTTGCAGGCGTCATCTTCCTCAGCGGGGGAGGATTGGAACGCAACCTTCGTGCCTGCCTTGAAGATCAGAGCAACCGCATCTCAAGCCAAGATCACGTCTATATGACCGAGGCCCTCGGTGAAGAGATTTGGCGAAGCTACCCAGACGGAACGGCCACGAGGTTTGTGAAGTATCGGGTCCGAGGATCGACCACAGTAAAAACCGCGACATGCAGGTGGTGACACACCGATCATGAGCAGTTGGCTTGAATGCCATTGCTTGGTTCACACATAACCGCCCCCCCCCAAATGACCAAAACATACCCAACCACAAGGACCCAAAATGAAAAGAACTATTCTGACTCTCGCTTCCCTGATCGCAGTTTCGGCCTGCGCTGAAATCACCACAACGCCCGACCCCATTACCCAAGCTGTATCTGGTCGCACTCTCGTCGCAGGCGATACACGGTTAACAGCAGATGCCAACGGCGCATTGATCGGCACATTGGCGGGTGGTGACACATTGTCTGGCACATGGCGAATTAGTAGCGGTAAATGGTGCCGCACATTGACGTTGCCCGCGCGGTTTGCTGGTCCTGAAGTTTGTCAGGACGCGGCACTGACAGACGGTCAACTTGTGATCGTTGGGTCCAACGGTAACCCAACGGTTTATACAATCGAATAACGGTGCCCGTTGCCCACATCTTTGCAACGATTCCATCCCGAGCATCCGCTGATTTCAGCATCTGAAAAGCAGGACATCTTCGAGCGGCTCTGCCATCGTAACGCGGTTAGACGTGAACGGGGCATCCGTTTGGTGAGTATTCCAGCGGTCTATGCATATCAGGTCAGGGTCATAGCCACGCGGCGCTACGTTGCGTGGCTGGACCAGATCATGGCCTTTGCTTTCGCCGAGGCCACGTGGCCGCATCATCCTATTGCAAGACATGAACTGGCAGCGCGTTTGCACCAATATGCCGTTAGCAAACTTAGCATCTCCGATCCGCGAATGAAAAAGCCGCACCCCAATGAACTGTTAGAGCGGTTCGCATCCAGCACAAACATCGTTCATGTAACCGCGTTCAATGCGCAGGTTGCACGTCAGGCTGATCCACATCCAAAAACTCGCCTTCATTGATGAAGAACGCCAGACAATGGCTGATCAACTCCCCAGTGGGCATATCATTTTCGACTGCCAACACTCTGGCTTGACGATACAGTTCATCGTCGATGTTCCTGATGGTTTTGCGTGTGCTGCTCATGCTGCATCCTCCCACCCCTATTTATCTCAACAGGCTGGCATGTGGGCCAATAAGGCCGAGAATTAGCGGCTATGAAAAATCCGCTACCATCGGACGAATTGGACCAAAAGATTGCTGGGAAAGTTAGGCCCTATTCTAAGGATAAACACTCTCACGCCCTTCCTGATAGTCGCCAACAACCCAGAAAAAACTTTGAATGTCTATTCGGTCACGGGGGGCCAACACTTTCAACTCCCGCTCAGTTTGGACAGCCAAGTCAATTAGCGACACATAGGTTTCGTAGGTGAGTTGTGCGTCATAGATCGCTGCCAGTGGGTGACCGACCCGCGTCGCGAAATCTTTGGTTGCTTCAGGCTTCAAAAACATATGCGTCTCTGGTTGCCAAAGAAATGGGAGATAGGTGACGACTGTCCACTTGGCACAGTCGTATGGCTTGAGTTTCGCAGCCAAGTTCGAAAGGGAAGATGGATCTTTTTTACTGTGAATTTGGCTACTGCCTGAACGATTGCATCACTGTCCTTACCACGCAGAACATCTTGTAGTTTGGTTTTCTCAAACGGCGATAGCATGTTCGTCGAGCGGTAAACCGAAAGTATAGCCTCGCCAAAACCACTACCCTCAAGGGTGTCTGACAGCGGCGCTAGTGCTTCAAGCTTTTCTTTGGCGGCTAACTTATATGCACGTTCTTGTGAATTAAACCCATCAGAATGAAATCCATTCGGGAAGAACTTCTGAAACCTTGCAAGCGCGCCCTTGTAGCCAAAATACTTAGGATCAGACTTCCCCGCTTCACGATGAAGAGTTTCCCATACCTTATCAATCTCGGTGCCCTGAACACATATTATTCCATCTGCCAGCCCGAAATACTTACCGTCCTGCTCAACCAGACGCAAAACACGTTTGCCCAAAGTGCCATTTCTGATCGTCGTTGCTTTGGCCATTCGTTGCTCCATCAAATCTGATTGAGTGGCGAATATACCGCCGCAACATAGCCGCCACTTTTAGAATACTAGCCGCTGCGGCACAGAGGGGAAGGCGCTTCGCGAAAAACTCAAGTAGACCATTTTGTCCCACTTTCGGGCACGCTTTGCCAGAGTGGGACAATCGCAAATCGTAAGCGACTGATTTTACTGTGTATTTTAGTAAAAATGGTGCCCGGGGGCGGAATCGAACCACCGACACGAGGATTTTCAATCCACTGCTCTACCCCTGAGCTACCCGG
>NZ_JBBMQM010000002.1 GCF_038900055.1 Henriciella sp. AS95 | reverse complement strand
TTGGGGTGTGGCCTAGCGGTAGGGCAACTGTTTTTGGTACAGGAGATCGAAGGTTCGAATCCTTCCACCCCAGCCACATTTTTCCGCAACTACAGACGGTGCAGATTTCACGCCATATACTGGCGCGTTTTCCGTGGGTTGCGGCGGTGGCGTATATCACCAGCCCAACGATGCTCGCTCCTTCTGGCACAACATCGCCAAGTGCCTACAGACCGCATTTCCACGGTAGCGGTGTCCGGCTTTTGGTCGTCAGAGCGTCGCAATCATCGCGCGTTGATCCTGCAGTTGCTGGGCAACTGATGTCGCTTGCACCACTCAGAGGTGAAGCCGCTCATGGAAGCGGTCTGGCCACAGATCATCCGATCCGCCATGCCTCCCACAACGACATCCCGACGTTGACAATGCATGATATCGCAAGATGCTGCGCTGCATCCGAGGTCCGCAGTGAGCCCTTATTGTCTAGTTCTGCGCGACGGGCAAATTGGCTACTATAGCATTGGCTCCATAATTGGCCCTCACAGTCAAAAAAAATCGCAATAATGCCTTCAGACAAGCAGCTATTGCCGTTCCCAATTTTAGTAGTTCACTAGGAAATCACTGATCAGTGAGTTGAACAAATCCGGTTTCTCTAGGTGGAGCGCATGTGCCGTTCCGGGTACCACCGATAGCTGCACGTCCGGGATGCTTGTCCAAAGTGACTGCACCTGTGGCCAACGATAGGATCGATCTGAATCCCCCCAAATCACGAGCGTGGGCATCAGAAACCCCGCCAATGCATCGCGGCCGTCCCAATTCGCCATCGCGTCCAATGCGGCCATAGCCGCCTGCGGATTTGCCCGCGCCCCGATATCGACCAAAAGCGGAAAGCAGGGCGCATCACGTCCCGCCTTAAGCCATGTCGCGCCTATTCGTTCGATCGTATGCGCCACGCCATCCGCCGATAATCGCTGGCGCGAAACCTCGATAGGCTCAAACCGGTCAGGCATCAGACCCAGCGGGCCGGTGCCATAGAGCATCAGCTTTGACACGGCCATTGGTCGATCAGCCGCAATCTGCTGTGCGATCTGCCCGCCCATCGAATGGCCAAGCAGGGCAAACTCTTTGACCCCAAGATCATCCAACAAGGCGCAGACAGCCTTGGCCATATCAGCGATTGTGTCACATCCAGCGCGGTCAGACGCGGCCCCAAAGCCCGGCAAATCAGGTGCGATCACATCATATCGGGTACTAAAGTGTGCGATTTCACGCTTCCATTGCGCTGCGCCACCAAGGTAGCCGTGAATCAGCACCAATGGGTGGCCAGACCCCGCACGTAGATAGGGAAGTCTCATCATCAGCGCATCTGATCTGGCAGCCATAGGGCAACCTGTGGAGATATGATCAGGATTGCGATCAACAGGATCATCGCGCCAATGAAAGGTAGGCACCCTGTGATCACATCACCGATGCTGACCTCGTCACGACTGATTGCCTGGATCACGTAAAGGTTGAGCCCCACCGGCGGGGTAAGCACTGCAATCTCCATTGTGATCGTATAAACCACACCAAACCAGATCAGGTCAAAACCGGCGGCATCCATCAATGGGTAGATCGTTGGCAGCGTGATAAATGTCATCGACACGGGTTCAAGGAACATACCAAGGATGATGTAGAACACCAACACGATCGCCAGAACGGTGAAGGATGACAATTCATACGACAGGAACAATTCGGTAAATTGCTGGGGCACGCGGTAATACGTCAGGACAAATCCAAACAGCACACCGGCAGATAACAGCAGTCCCAGATATCCCATCGTCCGCATCGTTGCATAGATCGAATCCCGAAATCCCTGCCACGTCAGACCACCGACCCCAAAGGCCAACACAACCGTCAGCAGGGCAGCAACGGCTGCGGCCTCGGTTGGGGTTGCGATACCCGCATAGATAGCCACCGTAATTACAAGGCCAATCAGAACAACCGGACCAACAGTGCTCATGATCATCCTCATCGGCATTTTGGTAGCAGTTTCGTTGCTTGGAATGTCCTCGGGTTTCAATATGCCCCAGATCAGGACAACGACGACAAAGCTAGAAACCAGAATGAGACCGGGGACGACCCCTGCAATGAACAGGTCTCCGATGCTTTGGTCTGTTACAATACCGTAGAACAGTAGGATCAGGCTTGGTGGGATCAGCACCGATAGCGTGCCGCCAGCTGCCAAGACGCCACTGGACAGGCGTTTCCCGTAACCCAACCGCAGCATTTCGGGCAAGGCCACGCCACCGATTGTCAGCGCGCCCACCATGGAGGATCCGCAAACTGCACCAAATCCCGCACTGGCACCGATGGACCCATAGGCGGCCGATCCTTTGATCCGCACCCCTTGATGCAGGAATTGATAGAGGTTCGGTCCTATATTCGACTTGCCAATCAACTCACCCAGAAACACAAACAGCGGCACGGCCAACAGGATATAGTCAATCCACACGCCCCAAAGCTTGAGTTCGGCGGAAACGATCGAGGTGTCCCAGCCTTGGATTTGCCACAGAAACGGCAAGGACGCCGCCGCAAGTGCAAAAGGAATTGGCAGGCCGATCGTGATAAAGAGCATCAGAAGACCCAAAAGGCCAAGGCCCACAGTATACCATTCCATTACAGTTCTCCTGTTGGGATAGGTCTGCGCAGAAGACGGATCAGGCGCAGCGCGACGTAAATTGAAAAGACGACAAGAGAGAACGCACCCGGTGCCCAGAACCAATAGCGCGGCCAGTGCAATATCTCGGAGGCGACACCTGAGTTGAATGCCCGGATGGTCGCGCTGACACCGGCATAGGCAAAGAAACTGCCGACGCCCAACATCAGGATGTGGTTCACAATATCAAGAAACCGCCGCAAACCGGGCCGCAACCGATCTGTTAGCATTGTCACTTTGGGAAATGCATCCTCGCGCATGGCAAATGCCAGGCCGGTGAATGCAACGGGAAATAGCAACAGCGCGGTTGCCTCTGTAACCATCCGGTCCGGTTTGCCCAGCCCGTAACGGACAAAAACGCCGTAAGAAATCCAAAGCATCTGGACAAGTACAATTACCGCACCAGCACCTGCGAGCCAAACAACCAGTCGCTCCACACCGCTGATAAGGCGATCAAAACCGTCAGCCATGACATACCTCAATCTTTAAAAGGGGAAATGGTGGCCCCGCCAGTTTACCGTGGCCACCACAGGGAGGTGACGCTTAAGGTGCGTGGCTCGCCAGAAGTGCCCGAATGTTATCGGCCATCTCGACACCGCAGGCTTCGTTGACTGTCTCGTCCCACTTTGGCTTGACGCTAGCAATCAGGCTTGCGCGTTGCTCGCCCGGGATCGATACGGCAGCACCGCCACCTTGCATCACCGCATTGCCGACTTGCTGATCAACCCATGCCTCATAGCGCGGCTGCAACCAGACTTCGGTCTCGGCGGCCGCGGCCATAAGCGCTGTCTGCTCTTCTGGGGTCAGCGCATCAAACTTGTCCTTGTTCATCATGTACTGAATGTTGCCATAAAACAGGTTTGCATTGACCATATAGGGCATCACATTCCACAGCTTCCAAGAGCTATAGGTTGCGACACCCATGTTGATCCCGTCAACAACGCCACGCTCGGCTGATTGAAACACCTCTTTGGGTGCAACAAACACCGGCTCGCCGCCCCATGTTTCGATCATCAGGCTGACCAATGGCCCGATAGAGCGCACCAGTTTGCCGTCCAGATTACCGATGTCGTCGATGCCGTCTTCAAACCACCATTCTTGATCATACGAATAGTTCGAATTGATCATCGGAACCAAACCAGCATTTGCGGCCTCATCACGGATCAGTTCTGCATAGGCTGCATCTAGACCGGTTTGATCCTCGAGGCTGACCTCGGCGGGATAAAGCGAGGTCACTGCGTAACACGGCAGGCGATTATCTGCGTTGATCCAGCTAATGTCGGATACACCGCCTTGAAGCGAGTCAACGCCTTCGGACCAGCCGTGCAAAGTGCCTGACGGAAAGATTTCGACTTTGACCGAGCCGGCTGTCTTTTCAGCAACCAGATCTGCAAAATGCGAAAAACCTTCATAACGTATGTCAGCTTCGTTCACGTATGTGCTAAGGCGAATGGTGGTTTCAGCGGTCGCTGTGCCAGCGACAACACTCGTAGCCAACGCAACGGCAATCGCTGTCGTCGATTTCATAGAAATAGTCATGGTATCCTCCCAATAATTTGTACGGGCACGCCTCACGGTTTCCTCCCCGCCGGACCCTCGGCCTTCTGGTCGCGACGCGCCGCCGACGCCAGAATGCTTGACGCCAAAGCTAGGCGGCGGGTTTACAGTTAGGCCAACTCAAATATCACATCAGGTTATGCGAATATTGCATAATTGTTTAAAATCAGATACTAAGACCTCCTATGGAGCCGCAAATATGGACATAAACTGGTTGGGTGATTTTGCGTGCCTAGCGCGAACACTGAATTTCACCCGCGCCGCCGAGGAACGAAATGTCACGCAATCGGCATTCAGCCGACGAATAAAGTCGTTGGAAAACTGGTTGGGCGTACCGCTGATCCAACGATCCAGCTACCCTGTGCAATTGTCCGAGGCTGGCCAGCAGTTTTTGCCGGTCGCGCTTGAAGCGCTCTCCAATCTCTCCGACATCCGCCAAACACTACGCGCCCAAGAACGCGGCGTGACCGCATTTCAACGCTTTGCCGTGCTGCATACGCTATCGGTCAATTATCTGACCCGCCGCATAGAGGAATTCGAGGACCTGATCCCCAATCTGCGCGTGCGAGTCTATTCAGACAACCTGCGCACCTGTTGTCAGCTTCTGTCAGAGGGGACATGTGATTTTTTGTTGTACTATCGGCACAGGGACATCCAACCCGTCTTTGAAGAAAAGCAGTTCGCGCGCAAGGACATCGGTACCGAGCAGATGATCCCCGTTGCCCAAGCAACTGCGGCGCGCTTGCATGGTTGGGACCTTGATCAGCCCGGACGGACGGAGATTCCTTATCTGGGCTACGATCCCAGCAGTTTCCTCGGTGCTGTGGTTGAACAGACTATCGGTGCACGCACGCCACCACTTGCGCTGCGATATATGGATGCGCTGACTGAGGCGATCAAACGCAGGATGCTGTCAGGCAGCGGCGTTGCATGGCTGCCAGAAGGTGCCGTGGCAGAGGAAATGACAGCAGGGCTGGTGGTGGCTGTGGGCGGGGACACGTGGCGCACGCCGCTGACATTGTCGCTGTTCTGCTCTCTTGACCGCCTTGACAAGGTCGGGCGGCAAGTGTGGAACGCGCTATGATCCGCCGGGGAAATCCGGATGGGTTTTGAGCATCTGCCAAATCTTGTCTTTTCGGACATGTGACGATCCCGCCAGCCGGATCATAACAATTCGCAATGATTGCTCTGGTAAATCGGAAACACGGCGCAGTCGCCCACTGGTCAAATGCGGCGCGACAAGGGTCATCGGCAACCATGCAACGCCGATATTTCCAAGCGCATATTCACATGCCGCCAGTGTCAGTGCAGTTTCAGCCTTGGGCGATAACACAATCGACGCTGGCAAACGCGGGGCAATATGCTGTTGAAATATGCGCCCCAGAAATACATCTGACGGATAGGCGATCACGGGAATTGATGCGCTTACGCCAAGATCAAGCAGAGCGGGCGTGCAGACCGGCACCAGTTGATCAATGCCAAGGTCGACGGTGTCAAATCCTTGGGGCAACAGCGGCATGTGCTCGTCGGGGGCCTCATAGGTCACTGCAAAATCCGCCTCGCCGGACAACAGCAGAGTCAGGCATTCGTCGCGGTTGCCAGACCGGACCCGCACCGAGGTATCATCGCGCAGGGTCAGTTCTTTGACGATCCACGGGGATATCGTCGTCGTAATCGCATGTTGGCAGACCAGGGTCACACCCCCCGCCTCGCCATCGGCAGACGCAAGCAAATCATGCTTCAACCGTCGCAAGCGTGCGCTCAAATCACGCAGTTCCAGCTCCAACGCCTGTACGCCCGGCATGATCGCAACAGGCTTGCGCGACCGATCAAACAAGGTGATGCCGATTTTTTCCTCGATCACACGAACACGTCGGGTGAATGCCGATTGCGTCAGAAAACGCCGTTCTGCTGCCTGCGCGAGAGAGCCCGTATCAATCACGGCCAAGATGTCATCAATCCAGTCTAATTGCATATGCGACTGATACGTGAGTGGCCTTTAAAATGCAATTCTTGCATTTAATGCCACTAATTTCGAATTAGCTTCGCTGTATTTGGATCGTTAAGTTGCAGGAAACAAACCTCAGGAGCATCACATGCATCTCGCCCGTTTTCCCCGACGCTTTATCGCACATCTGCCAACCCCGCTCGAGCGGATGGACCGTTTGACCAAAGAATTAGGCGGGCCCGAAATCTGGATCAAACGCGATGATTGCACCGGACTGTCCACCGGCGGCAACAAGACCCGCAAGCTAGAATTCCTGATGGCCGAGGCCGAATTGCAAGGCGCGGAGATGGTGATGACCCAAGGTGCCACGCAATCCAACCACGCCCGTCAGACGGCGGCTTTTGCAGCTAAGCTGGGCATGGGTTGCCACATCCTGCTTGAAGATCGCACCGGATCGAACAACGACAACTACAATCACAACGGCAACGTGTTGTTGGATCACCTGCATGGCGCAACCACGGAAAAACGCGCAGGCGGCGGTGACATGAACGCCGAGATGGAAGCGCTGGCCGATCAGATGCGTGCAGATGGCAAAAAAGTATACACCATTCCTGGCGGAGGCTCGAACCCGACGGGTGCTCTAGGCTACGTAAACTGTGCGTTTGAAATGCTGGCGCAAGCCAACAACGGCAACCTTCGACTTGATCACATTGTTCATGCGACGGGCAGTGCTGGCACACAAGCCGGTCTGATTGTCGGCCTCAAGGCCATGAATGCGCAGATCCCATTGCTTGGCATCGGTGTGCGAGCGCCCAAGGCCAAGCAAGAAGAAAACGTCTATAACCTTGCATGTGCCACGGCTGAAAAACTGGGTTGTGCGGGCATTGTGAAACGCGAAGATGTGGTCGCAAATACCGATTACGTCGGGGATGGCTACGGTATCCCAACCGAAAGCGGTATCGAGGCCATTCAGATGTTTGCTGAACTGGAATCGATCCTGCTTGATCCGGTATACTCCGCCAAAGGCGCGGCTGGCTTTATTGATCTGATCCGCAAGGGGCACTTCAAAAAAGGCGAGCGCGTGGTGTTCCTGCACACTGGTGGATCGGCGGCCTTGTTCGGCTACGACAGCGCGTTCGATTTCTCCAAGCGTTGGGTGGCCTAACCGCCGCCCCCGCGGTCGAACCGCAAGAGGAGATGCCCCATGGTGTCGACGCTAAGGTCTCGATGGGACAGCCACTTTGGTGGGGTGCTGCTGGCGTGCGTAATTGCGGCCGCTGCGACTTTCTTGTCGGAACATTACGGCGCTCCAGCGATGTTGTTTGCATTACTGATAGGGATGGCGTTTCATTTCTTGGCTAAGGACGCGGCCTGCGCGGTCGGCATCGAATTTTCTGCCAAAACCTTGCTGCGGTTTGGCGTCGGCCTTTTGGGTCTACGTCTGAGCATCGGTGACGTCGAAAGCATCGGTTTGGGTGCAGTTGTAGTTGTCGTCGGCTTCGTCATGGCGACCCTTGTGTTCGGGGCGTTGCTGTCGTTTCTGTTTGGCCGCCGTCTTGCGTTTGGGTTGCTGGCGGGGGGATCAGTGGCGATTTGTGGGGCCTCTGCCGCCTTGGCGATCGCGTCGGTTCTGCCACCGCGCAGCGACCGTGAACAGGACACGCTGTTTGTCGTGATCGGTGTCACCGCCCTGTCGACAGTCGCGATGATCGCCTATCCCGTGCTGTTTCGGGCCTTGGGGATGAGTGACCTCGAGAGTGGATTTTTGATCGGCGCGACCATCCATGATGTCGCGCAGGTGGTCGGTGCGGGTTATACCGTAAGCGACGAGGCGGGCGTTATCGCGACATTCGTGAAAATGGTGCGCGTCGCGCTATTGCCTGTGGTGATGATCGTTGTCATGGCCAGTTTCCGTGGCGCGCAAAGCCAGCGGGTTAGCGTGCCGTGGTTTCTGATCATGTTCATCGTCCTTGCTATTCTGGCGAACACGGGCCTGATCCCGCGCGCAGTGCTCGACCTGATCGGAGAATTATCACGCTGGTGCCTCGTGATCGCCATTTCCGCACTGGGTGTGAAAACCAGCCTCGCGACCATGGTGCGGGTCAAGCCCAGCTACGGGATAATCCTGATCGCCGAGACGCTCTTTCTACTCGTCATCGCTGTGACATTTGTCATGACCGTCGGCTTCTGATTCACCACCATCCGAAAGAACCCGCTCCATGACCCGCTCGAACGTTATCATTCCAGCACCCGCATGAGTCAGATCGTCACCTTTGGCGATATGGTTTACCTCGCAGGTCAGGTGTCCGCACCTGATACTAGCGTGACCGAGCAAACCCAATCGATCCTTGCGCAGATCGATGATCTGCTGGCAGAGGCCGGATCGGACAAAGAACACATCCTGCAGTCCACCAACTGGCTGGCGTCGATGGATGATTTTGCGGAAATGAACGCCGTTTGAAATAACTGGGTTGCGCCGGGCCATGCAACTGCCCGGGCAGGCGGCGGCGCGCCTCTCGCCACATCAGATTACAAAGTCGAGATCATTATTACCGCTGTCCGCCGCTGAATTTAGCCGCGCCCGCCACCGGGACAAGCTGATTCAATATCCGGAATGGGCCGTTTCGCGGCCCCGGCCAGCCGTAGTCTATCTTATGCTAAATAATGGTTTTCAGTGTATCGAGACAACCGATCATTTGGAGCGCCGTCATTGCTTAAAATCGTCGACTTCCAAGCGGCCACTTCGAAACTCACAATATCCATTTCCCAAACGCAACCAACGACGTCATTAGCACTTTGGCTGAATTCAGTTGGCCGATCCCATTGCGCGCGTATCTGCTCCACATTGGACAACACGCTTCCCCAATGCCAATAGAATGTGGGCGCAACAACTGCGACCTCAGCAAAGTGGATGATCTGAAACCCGACACCATGGTTGGTATCAGCATTTAAGATGTCGCCGGCTGTTGGCAGTTGTTCCACTGCGGCCTGCAGTGCAGATGACACAATTCTGTCCTCAAAATTCCAACCTACGGACAGGATGGCATACCGCTTTAGCGTCCACCCCTTCATGGTTGCTAATGGCAAAGCTAGAACATTTCTGGGCTCGAAGGGTTTTAGATGCTTCATTAAAGTTCCCTAACGCCGGTGTGGTCAGATCAACCTAGCAGCCAACTACCAGGCCTTGAAGATCCGATAGCATGTCACGGCTAGCTTGAGGCCAACTAACGTGTCCCCCTCTCCGCTCCGGTATGGCACGAGCGTGACCAAGCTGGACCGGTCATTCGTTGCACCCTGCCTAAACACACAGGATACGGGCAAAGCGAGCGAGTGCACTAGCGACAGTTAACTGGACATCGCGTCAGCGAAAAAGACTAGTTTGTTGGATACAAGATGTCCACTTCTGGCCCCTTCAAGCCGACTGTGCAGAAACGAACATTTGCGGGCCTCAGACCGCGGCCTCCCACCTATTTGCAAAGCCCAGTAGTACCCGCCGATTTAGGAAAGGACACCACGTATCACAGGCGACAATTCCCTTCGCGTCACCCAAACTTATTCAAATTGATGGAGCTGTTTTAATTCAATTCTCGCGTGGAATTCCGGACAATCAGTTCTGCCTCGAGAAGCACCGATTTAGGAGCAACCTGAGTGTCGAGCCAGTGAACTACCGCTTGGGCAGTGGCCTCGCCCATTCTTGCGACCGGCAAGTGAATGGTCGTGATTTCGGGAAAAGTGCAGGATGAAAAAGGCAGATCGTCGATGCCGACCAATGACATCTCATCAGGCACTCTTATCTGGTGCCTTTGCAACTCGAAAAGTGCACCCATGGCCAGCACATCGGAAAAGCAGAGAATGGCGGTAAACACTGTGTCCCTTTCGAGGATACGTAGAGTTGCGGCACAGCCGCCTTCAACTGAAATATCTGTCTCGAACATTTGTAAAGTGTGGCTAGAAACAGGGTTCTTCAAACCTGAAAGTCGAGCCTGAGTCCTGTCGTTGCTTTTGACTGGTCCGTGAACTACGGCAATATTTTTGTGCCCTGCAGCCAGAAGGAAGTTAAGAGCAAGGCGGGAAGCGCCTGCATTGTCATAGCCGACAGTCGGCAAATGATAGCTCTTTTCAAAGTACGAAGTGGCTATTACCGGAAGGCGCGTTTGTTCGATCAGCCTGTCGAAATCCGGGCTGTGCGCAATACCGGAAACAATCAGCGCTTCCGCACCAATATCAACCAACCCCTTTGCTTTTTCCGTTTCAATCTCGGGATCGTCAGACGTTGTTGCAACAACAAGCGATAAACCATGCTTTGCCAGATGTTTTTCAAGCGCTGCGAGAAATCTTGAAAAGATCGCGTTGTCTAGTGTTGGGACCAGGGCGCCCACGACGCGGGTTCTGCCGGAATTGATCGCGCGGGCGGCAGCACTGGGCACGAAATGCAACATGCCGATCACTTCCTGTACGCGCAATCGTGTCTCTTCAGAAACAGCTTTTGGAGAATTCAGAACCCGTGAGACTGTCGCAACGGAAACACCAGCGGCCTTTGCCACGTCACGAAGGTTGGCCCGTTTCTTTTTTGGTCGGCTTTCCATTTCGCCCCTATGGTTGGACTACCCTCTCGGTACTTTACTAATACTTGACAGATGTAACCAGTTACATCAAGCTATGTAACCAGTTACATTTGCGACTCATGGAAAACAATGTACGCTGGCGCCATCCTTCACGAATTCAGCAACAACGGGCACGCTACACCCGCGCGGTTGTTTGCCGGATTTCAGAAGCCAGGTCATGAACGGACACTGGCGCTGGCACCGCGGGAAGTCAGGAAGATCGCAATGCGCCCTGACGATCTTCTGTCCATTACCGGCGTCTGGGCCGAGGGTGAGCTACACGTTTCGGCGTTTGACGCCCGCGGAAAAGATGCGCTGTCCACCATTGGACTTGCTGCGTCAGGACAGCTGAACAGCGCTGAGGCCGACTTAACAGAATTGATCGGCTGGATCGCAGCGCAGGGCGGTGATTGCAGCGCCAGCATCGCTGCCGCCCGCCTGCCAGCAAGTGATGGCCAGTTTGTTCTCAGGGCCGGTAGCTCCGCAACCTTATGGCTGTCGCGCGTCGCGGGCCGTGACCAGTTGGTTAACGGCTCTGGCGGCGGCTCAGTCACGATTACGCATCAGCCCTCTGGTGGAACCGGCCCGATACTTCCGGACCCACTGGGGGATGTGCGCGATGAATTCACCGTCACGCGCGGCACGGGCATGTCTTACGAATTAAAACAGGGTGAAATCGTCCAGATCATTGATGTCGAGGGGCAACAATGCTCGGATTTCGTTGCCTTGCGCGCCGATCAGCTCGACAAAGGTGAGGAATGGCTGATCGACAGCACCGCAACTCGATCGATGGTGCGACGCGCCTACCCGAGCCCCGGCATGCTCGACAAGTTCTTCGACGGCGAAATGCGCCCGCTTCTGAATGTCGTGCAAGACACCTGCGGACGACATGATACCTACGGTCTGGCCTGCACGGCACGAGGATACGCGGAGCGCGGTTTCCCGGGGCACGTCAATTGTTCTGACAATATTTCCCATGCGCTTGGTCCTTATGGCGTGAAGCGCCGTTCGGCATGGCCGGCGATCAATTTCTTCTGGAATACTTGGATTGACCCCAATTCTCACGAGCTTCTGGTAGACGAAAGTCACTCGCGCCCCGGTGACTATGTCGCCATGAGGGCGCTTGAAAATCTGGTTTGTGTTTCGACCGCGTGCCCGGATGACATCGATCCGATTAACGGCTGGAACCCGACCGATGTGCATGTACGGATTTACCGACCCGAGACACCCATTCGTCGCGCCGTTGCTTATCGCGAAAAGGAAGACGCACCAATGTCCCTCAGTCAGGAATCTGCGTTTCATAAACGACTGGAACCATTGACCCAGCACTTTGCGCCTGCGCGGGACCTGTGGGCGCCGGTGAGCTTTCCGTCGCATGGGACACTTGGCGAGTATTGGGCGTGCCGTGAAGCCGTGACCCTGCAGGACATGAGCGGGCTGCGCAAATTCGATATTATCGGGCCTGATGCCGAGAAGCTGTTGCAACTGGCGACGACGCGTAATGTCGCCAAACTGCCGGTCTGGCGCGGCACTTATACATTGATGTGTGACGAAGCCGGTACGGTTATCGATGATGGCACCTTGTTCCGGCTCGGGCATGATCTGTTTCGCTGGTGTTGTGGCAGCGAAGAGAGCGGGCGAACTCTGCAGGCATCGGCTGAGGAACACGGATTTCAGGTGCGCATCCATGCGATGCGGAATGCCTTGCCGAATTTGGCGCTGCAAGGGCCAAAATCCCGCGATGTGTTGCGCAAGATCGTCTTTACACAGCCGCATGTGCCTATGCTTGATCAACTCAAATGGTTTGGCTGTTCTGTCGCCCGGCTAAACGACCGGGATGGTGCGCCGTTTATGCTGTCACGTTCGGGCTACACGGGTGAGCTTGGATATGAGATTTTCTGCGCTAAGGCCGACGCGGTTACCATCTGGGATGCGGTCATGGCGGCAGGCGAAGAGTTTGGTATCACACCGATGGGGTCGGCTGCGCTTGAGACTATCCGGATTGAAGCTGGGCTGGCGGCGGGCAATGCCGAGTTTGCGCCAGGTGTTGACGCATTTGAGGCCGGGTTAGGATTTGCTGTGGACCTGACTAAATCAGAGTTCACCGGCAAAGATGCCCTCGAACGCAACCAACAAAATCCACGTCGGGTGCTCAAAGGGCTGTTGTTGGAGTGTGATGACGTTCCGGCACATGGTGCGGCCGTGTTTGCTGGTGAACGTCACGTGGGCACTGTGACCTCTGCAACCCGATCACCGTCTCTTGAACGCAGTATAGCGATCGCGCGTCTGTCGGTGGAGCATTCTCAAAATGATACCAGGTTGGAAATTGGGCAGCTTGACGGACGTATGAAGCGCCTCGGCGCGACTATCACCGATACTCCATTCATAGACCCGACGCGTAAGCGGGCACGTGCATAAACCTAACGAAAAACCAACGGGAGAAAGAAACGATGAAAACAAGTTTGAAATCATTAGGCCTCGCGGCCGCTGTCAGTGTCTTTGCGCTACCGGCTTTTGCTGCAGAAGAGGTTAAGATTGGCGTGCCGTCTTGGACAGGAGCGCAGGCGATTGCGCATCTGCTGGGGGCTGTTGTCGAAATGCGGATTGGCGGAAAAGTCGAATATGTACCGGGAAACAACGCGACGATTTTCCAAGCGATGGATCAGGGAAAGGGTGACATTGATGTACATCCTGATGTCTGGCTGCCCAACCAGCAGAGCTTTACCCAAAAGTATGTCGATGAGGCGCGCACAGTAACGCTGTCATCCAACCCTTACGAGGGCAATCAAGGCTTTTGCGTCAGCAAGGATTTTGGCGAAGCCAACAACGTCACTGACATCGCCGACCTGGGTCGCCCGGACGTGGCCGCATTGATGGACAGCGACGGCAATGGCCGTGGTGAGATGTGGATCGGAGCGCCCGGCTGGGCTTCGGCCAATGTGAACGAGGTGAAGGTGCGCGATTACGGGTTGATGGATTTCATCGAGCCGATCCGGGCCGAGGAAAGCGTGAAAACAGCGCGCATCAAAGACAGTATCGCCAAGGGCGAGGGCTATGCGTTCTACTGCTACAAGCCCCACGCCGTGTGGTTCATGTTTGATGTTGAAATGCTGTCTGAGCCTGCGTTTGATCCCGAAAAATACGTGATGGTGCAGCCTTCGGACGATCCCGATTGGTTCGACAAGTCCATGGTCGCGTCGAAAGATGCACTGAAAGATGTTCAAATCGCCTGGTCCAACTCGCTGGTGGATCGCTCGCCTGCGATTGCCGAATTCTTCACCAATTTCCAGGTGACCTCGGATGACGTGTCGAACTTTGCCTATGAGATCAGCGCCAATGGCCGTGATCCGGCCGAGGTAGCGCGTGAGTGGGTTGAAGCGAACCCTGATCGCGTAGACGCTTGGCTGGGTCTCTGATCCAGAAATGAAAACCAAGGTGGCGCTGCATATTCGGCGCCACCTTGAAACGGCGCAACCCAAACAAAAAACCTCCGGGGGACACATGGGCGACGATACCGTTATCAAAATCTCGAATGTCTGGAAGATCTTCGGTGCCAAACCCGAGATTGCCTTGCAGGCGATCAGGGATCGCGGCCTGACCAAGGCCGAAGTGCTGGCAGAGTTCAACTGCGTTGTCGGCGTGGCAGATGTCAGCATGTCAGTCAACCGTGGCGAAATTTTCTGCATCATGGGCCTTTCGGGCAGTGGAAAATCCACAATGGTGCGCCACTTCAATCGCCTGCTGGAACCCACCGATGGCAAGATTGAGATAGAAAGCACCGATGTGATGGCGCTTGGTCCGCAAGAGCTTCAGCAGTTTCGCAACAACAAGATCGGCATGGTATTCCAGAACTTTGCACTGATGCCGCACCGATCGGTGCTGGACAACGTCGCGATGCCTCTGGAAATCCGGCAAGTCAGCAAGAATGAGCGCATGCGCCAAGCCGCCGCCATTCTCGATATTGTCGAGCTGGGCGCCTGGGGTTCGAAATTCGCGCATGAACTGTCTGGCGGGATGCAACAGCGCGTCGGCCTCGCCCGCGCCCTTGCCGCCAACCCCGATGTTCTGCTGATGGACGAACCGTTCTCGGCGCTGGATCCGCTGATCCGCCGCCAGTTGCAGGACGAATTTATCCGGCTCAGCAAAATTCTGAAGAAGACGACGATCTTCATCACCCATGACCTTGATGAAGCCGTTCGTATCGGCAACCGCATCGCCATCATGCGCGACGGCAAGGTGGTGCAGATTGGCACTGCTGAAGATATCGTCATGCACCCTGCCGATGACTACGTGGCGGATTTCGTGGCGGGTATCTCGCGCCTCAAAGTGGTGCGCGCCCATGCAGTGATGCAACCCATTGCTGATCATGTCGCGGCGCATGGCCCGCATTCCGCCGACGCCCCGCGCGTCAATGAAGGCGAAAACCTGAGTACGATGATCAATCTGGCGATCGACAATAGCAGCGCAATCCTGGTCGAAGACGGCGGCGTGGATGTTGGCGTGATTACCCGCGCCGATTTGCTGCGCACTGTGATCGAAGGGACGGAAGTATCATGAGCACCTCTGATGTGAACCCCGATGGCGTGAACCCGCTGGAAGACACCGAAAGCGAAGCGGCTCTGGCCTATGCCGAGGAACGGCGCGAGAATATCCGCACCTTCGTACGCACCAATCCAGATTACTACATCGCCAATTTCGACAAGATCGGCGCCTCGTCCCGCTTTACCCCCACCTTCAACCTGATGGCCGGTATTTTTGGCCCGGTCTGGTTTGGCGCGCGGGGGTTGTGGACCTGGGCACTGCCCTTCCTGATCATTGAAACGCTGGCCTTTGTGCAGATGGCCCGGGGATTGTTTGGAGATCTGGCCTCCGACGCCATGGCGCGGATCGCGTCGATCGAGGGCACGCTTGAGTTGCGCCGCAAGCAACTGGAAGCAGCAATTGAAACCAATTCCGATAAGATTGATGTCTATCGCCGAACGGTTGAGTCGCTGGAGCAAAACATCGGCGGTATTCGGGCTGAGGCCGAAGCAATGGCAGGAGAGGGCCCAGGTATTGCCTTCACCGGCCTTGCCATTTTGCTGATCGTCAAGGCGGTGCAGGCTATCGTGGCCAACTGGGCGCTTGAAGCGCGGTTCTCAGACTGGATGTCCGATCGGTCGGTTCGTTCGGCCTTGCCAGTTCGGGAGATCGTATTCAGTGCGATTTTCATGGCGCTGATCGTGACCGCTGCGATGTTGCATTATTCTTTCCCTGGACGGTTTTCCCTGCTCAGTCATTTTCCCACGGATCCAAATATCCGCCTGACCGGTATCAATTGGGTGGAAGATTTCATTGCATGGTGCGTCCGCAACAGCGAAGTCTTCTTTGATGTGCTGACAATTGGTATCCGTGCTCTCCTGGATGCGCTTGAAGTCATCCTGGTGCAGACCCCATGGATCGTAATCGCCAGCTTGATCGTCCTGTTGACTTGGCTAACAGCGGGCATCCGCACCGCGATCTATTCGAGCGCCTTTCTGGCATATATGGGCCTTCTGGGGTTCTGGGAGGCGGCGATGACCACGCTGGCCTTGCTGGGAACAGCGGCATGTCTGTCCATCGCGATTGGCATTCCTCTGGGCATGTTCGCGGCGAGACGTCCTCGATTCTACGCGTTTATCCAGCCAATTATGGATTTCATGCAAACCATGCCTGCTTTCGTCTTTATGGTTCCGGTGATTGCGTTCTTTGGCGTCGGTAAACCGGCGGCGGTCATCGTCACGATGATCTTTGGCGGCACACCGGTGGTGCGCCTGACTGTGTTGGGACTGCGTGGCGTTCCGGAATCCGTGCGCGAAGCGGCCATCAGTTTTGGCGCCAACAAATGGTATCTGCTGACCAAGGTCGATCTGCCGCTGGCCGCGCCGTCGATCCGCGCTGGCATCAACCAGACGATCATGTTGTCGCTGGCCATGGTGGTCGTTGCCTCGCTGATCGGCGCCAAAGGTTTGGGTGAGGATGTGCTTGAGGCTCTTCAATACGCGAATGTTGGACAAGGCATTCTGGCAGGCTTTGCTATCCTATTCTGCGCCATGATCCTTGATCGCATCGTACAGGGTCAGCGAAAATGACACCGCTTGTTTTAGTCCATGGTTTCATGGGCGGCAGTGAACAATGGAATTTGCAGGCGCCGCTGGCTAAAGATCGAGAACTGATCGCTATTGACCTGCCTGGCTTTGGCAAAAACGCGCACAAAGACGCGCTGCGCTCCATTCCGGAGTTCGCCGAGTGGGTCCTTGCCGAAGTCGGCACCGAACAATTCGACTTACTCGGTCATTCTATGGGCGGAATGATCGCCCAAGAGATGATCCGACTTGCGCCGGACCGCGTGTGTAAACTTCTCCTATATGCAACAGGCGCAGAAGGGGTCATTCCTGGACGGTTCGAACCGATTGAAACCTCTATCCGACGCGCCCGTGCCGATGGGGCGAAATCAGTGGCTCGCAGGATTACCGCGACTTGGTTTCTAGACACAGAAGCCGCGCAGGAATTTCCAGCATGTGCCAAGATCGCAGAAGCGAGCACATTGCAGGCAATCATTGCCGGGTTGGAAGCGATGCAAATTTGGTCCGGGATTGCTCATCTTGAAAAAATTGCATTGCCGACACTTGTGCTTTGGGGCGACCGCGACCGTACATATTCATGGTCTCAAACTGAAACCTTATGGCGCAACATACCTGATTGCCGAATCGCGGTGTTGCCTGCTTGCGCGCACGCGGTTCACCTGGAAAGCCCGCTTCTGTTTAATCAGCTGGTTAGTGATTTTCTGGAAGCCAATTCATGAGGATCCCGCAATTGTAACGCCGAAGGCCGGACAAGTATCTTCTATTGAATGCCTGTAGTGGCGCGTTTGCGGCGCCTCAAACGCGGTAAAAGGTGGCTGCCTAGCCGATCTTTATTTCGCGAGATCGCAGTGAATGTTCGACATTGTGGTCGTGCGCAACCTGCCCTGAAATCTTGAAAGTTTTGTCCAACGTTCAATTTCGTTTGAACAAGTAAACTTCGAAATGAGAGTAAAACCACTTTTATTGTCGATGCGTGATTTAGGTAGTGATTAACCCCCGGAATTCTGCCAATAAAACACAAATGATGCTTTAAGGGGGCAAGGGTGCGCCATATTTTTTTGGCGGCTGTTATTGTCGCGATTTCATTATTCTCGTCGGCAAAGGCACAAGGCATCGACGACTTCCTTACCACGGGTCCGTCGGCGGATTGGGTAAAGCAGCTTGAGCGCCCAGAGCAAGATCTTGAAAAAAGCGGCGAAAGGGAGGTCAACTATATATTGGTTGATAGGCAATCCCGCTATAGCCAAGCCAGCACTGAGCGCTATGTCCGATATGTCGAGCAACTGCTGACCCCCAACGCCGTTGAAGCAAATTCAACCATTACGGTCAATTTTGACCCGGCATATCAGACAGTTTCATTTCACCACCTCACACGTGTTCGCGATGGGGAAAGCGCAAACATCCTTGATCCATCATTGTTCGATCTGTATCGCGTCGAAACCGATCGGGAGAAGTTGATTTATAACGGGTCTCTGCAACTTTCTTATCTTATTCCCGACGTACGTGTTGATGATATTCTCGACTATTCCTATTCCGTATCGGGTAAGAATCCAGCGATTGGACCGCACTTCGTTGGTGGTTTTCAACACCGCTATGGTGTGCCCGTCCAACATCTGCACCAGCGGTTGCTGATACCTGCTGGCACCGAGTTGAACATTGAGCCGTTTGGTGCCGTGCAAACGCCTATGATTTCGCAGGTTGGCGATCAGACGGAGTATTCTTGGGATATCCGGGACCTGCCTGCGCTAAGCATTGACTCTAACCTCCCGCCATCTCATCCGGGCTTTCCGAGTACGCTATTCAGCACCTTCGACAGTTGGAACGCGGTTGGTGCATATTTCGCGCCCTTTTATGATGTATCCACGCTGAATTCAGAAAAAGTCCGTAAAATCGCTTCTACCATCCGCTCCGAGCATCAATCACCACAAAATCGTTTGCGCGCAGCGTTGGACTTTGTGCAGCGAGAAATCCGTTACCTTGGAATCGAACTCGGCCAAGGTGGCTACATCCCGCGCCAGCCTGATGAAGTGCTTCGGAACCGATTTGGCGATTGTAAGGACATGACTCTGCTGCTCATTGCAATTCTAGCTGAGCTGGAAATAGAGGCGGTTCCATTCCTCGTAAATCTCGAAAAAACAGACGCCGTGGACGCCTTTATTCCGTCTTATGGCGTGTTTGACCATATTATTGTATCGGCTTCGATCAATGATAAGACCTATTATCTTGATCCCACGCGCGGCGTTCAGCTTGGTGATTTGGAACACTTGCAACAGGGTGACTTCGGCAAGGGGGTCGTAGTCGCTTTAGACAGTCCGGGTATGGTCAGCGCTCCGGTTCCAGTTCCTGAATTCTGGAAAGAAATCGTCGACACCTACGATATCGTCGCGGAGCCTGGTGCGATCACGCTCTCTAGCGTCTCAACCTATTACATGGGGCAGGCGGACGGAATGCTGGCTTGGTACAACCGTGAAGGTGCCGCCGCCGCCGAGAAATCTTTTCTAAATTTTTTCCAAAACGCCTTTCCGCAAATTACGCAGTTGACGCCGCTTAAGCTGGAAGTTGACGATATTGGCGGCTCAATTTCCATCATTGGTTCTTACCGTATCCCTGACGCTTGGGAAGACGGTGACATTCCAGAAATGCAGACCTTTTATGCGCAAGCGCATGACGTGTTGCAGGATATGCCATCCTTCGTCGGCGCGACCCGAACAATGCCCTACAAACTGCCACATCCTGTGCGCAGCAAGCAAACGCTGCGGTTCATTTTAGATAGCACCTGGGACATTGAGAACAATATTCGACTGATCGACCAGCCCGCGTTCAGGTCTCTGACAATTGAACGTTTTGAGAATAATATCTACGCCAAAGAAGTTAGCTATCAGAGCAAATCGAACGAAATTTCAGCAAAAGACTTTCGAAAATCCATGGCCTCCATTCAGGAAGCCCGGGAACAGGTCGGGGTTTCTTTGACGATCAATAATGCAATTGAGGGCAATGCCTTGATCAATTGGTTGGCAGAAATTGAGGATATTGAGAAAAAAATCAGAATTTGGCACATTTCAGCGGTTTTCTTATCATTGATCGTGGCCTTAGCGCTAAGCAAGCGTGACGTAGAATGGATGCCTAAGCAGGTGTTTCACCCGGTCTCCGCAACGAAATTTGTCATCATGTCGACTGTGACGCTGGGTATTTACCCGATATTTTGGAGCTACAAAAACTGGAGATGGGTAAGGGACATAGATTCTCAGGATATCTCACCCGGCTGGCGCGCCTTTTTTATGATCTTCACAAATCTTGACCTGTTCAAAAGGATGGCCGAAAAATCTGACAACTCCACTCGGTTTGGAACGATTGGGGTCTTCCTCGCAATCGTCATCCTAGTCGGCGCAATCTGTGATCGCGTTTACGAGCGTCAACCAGATGCGCCTGAATGGCTATCTTTGTTAGGGATGGCTTGTATGATTGCTTGGATTCCGGTGGTACGGCATGTCAATAAGCTCAACGAAGAATGCCCGGATTGCATAAGGCATAATTCCAAGTTTGGATGGCCCGCACTTGGAATGCTAGCGTTGTTTTCGCCAATCTTCGGGTTGATTGTATTCAGCTATCTTTGATCCAGACTTGGTCGACCCGAGCATAGCTGCACTTTCAGTGCAATGACCGCTTGCAAAAAAACTGCGCAATAGCCTGAGTGTTGAAACGAAGGGGTGCTTTAGACTGCAGTATCTCCCCAGATATAGAGCTAAGATATTCCGCTGCTACCGAGCGTAGCCCGGACTACGCGGGCGATCACGTGTTGCAGCTAAAGGAAGCCATAAATCAACACTTTTGGTTGTACGCGAGCCTTGAATGGTCGAAATACTTCTCATATCCTGACAATAATCAACATGAAAGCAGCCAAATGTCGAAACACGAGCAGGAAATTTTGAACATCGTGAACCTGCGCGGCACCGTAGCTGTGATGGAACTCGCACAGATACTCGATGTTTCTGATCAAACGATCCGTCGGATCGTCAAGCCGATGGAAGAACAGGGCGACCTCAAAAAAGTTCACGGCGCGCTTGTCAGCACCCGTAACTTGATGGACCCACCTTTTCTATCTCGAATGAACAAAAACAGAGCAGCCAAAGTCGCAATTGCAAATTGCATTGTCGATTTGATAAAGAATGGAAGCTCGCTGGCAATCGACACAGGATCGACCTCTGGATTTATCGCACAGGCGTTGCGGCGGAAAAAAAACCTCAGCATCGTGACGAATTCGGTGTTTGTGGCCAGTACCCTCTCAATGATTGACGGAAACCGGGTTTTCATGGCCGGCACCCAGCTTCGCAACCATGATGGTGCCGCCTTTGATAAGGCCGCCTTTGATGTAATCGCAAGCACGTCGGTTGAATATGCCATCCTGTCAGCATCGGGTGTGCATCCGGCATATGGATTTCTTGGGCACGATCAATGTGAGGTGGATGTTGCTAAGGCGATGATCGATATTTCCAGGCAAACGATCATGGCAGTAGACAAATCCAAACTCATGACAGAGGGACCAATGCCCCCCTTGAGACTTCCAGAGCTTCGGCCCGAGGACATAATCGTTTGTGACGTTCAGCCTGATGATCGGTTTTCCGATATGCTCGAGAACCACCAACTGATCGTTGCCGGTTCTTCGGAAATGACCAAGCCCGGCCATTCGTCTGATCCGATACGCAAAGCGGCAAATACTCAATAGACAATAACATCGCTTACCAATTCTCTCGTTCAAAAAACGGGTACGCACCAAAGATACGCACCCGCCAGTCAGGGAGAGTTTCGTTATCCCGCGTCCACTGCGGCGAGATGGCCTGCAAAAGCCGTATCATTCATCAAAGATTTACACCGCTCTAAGCGGTTGATCGAATATGCCCAAAAATCATCCGCTGGATTTTTGTCGGCGTGCTGGATAAGGCCCCAAAGTGTCCACAATAGGTCGCACATTGCCTTGTAGATTGCCGTTCGCCCGACCTGAGCTGCAGTTGGTACTGCGCCACAATAGGCTGTGAGCATTTCCAGTTCTTGCGCCGGAGTTAAACCTGCTTCAACCGAAAGATCACCCAAATCCCAAAATGGATCGTTCATACCTGAATATTCGTAGTCAACTATCCACATACGGGTGCCATCATCTAGAAAGTTTTCGCACAGCGGATCACAGTGACTGGGAACCAGCGCAATTGGCTTGCTGGCCAGCAACTCTTTGATTGGTGCTGCCTCGGCAACTACCGCATGGTAGCCTTCAGGAAGGTCGATGACTTTTTCCGAAAGCAAGGCTAGATACTCATCTATCATCGAGAACAGCTCAAACCGGAACTCGAACGGCTCTGGCGCGTTATGCAGTTGACGCAACGCCGCCCCTGCCCGTGCAGGCGAGCGTGGGCGGCTCTGGAAAAGTTCGGGGGTCATCGTTTCGATCCCCTCGATACAATCGCAAATCAGAACACCGGTCTTGCTGTCAGCCCAAAGTACTCGCGCCCCAATACCGGCGTCCGCAGCAATCTTTGTGTTGTGGATTTCGACCGCCCGATCAATGTACGCTTCCGTGCCTTCTCCGGGGATACGAACGACAACACATTGTCCCCCAGTTTCAACCCGGTAGACTAGATTTGTCAGTCCGCCCATCCGTTCAATAGTGGTCGCGGTGGCGTCAAGCTCTTGAAACCCAGGTACATTTCTTAGGGCGTCGAGCACAATTTCGGTATTTTGACCAGTCATCCATATTACTCCCCGTGTAATCAGGCCTTGAGCCGCGCATTCTCTGGATCATAAACCGCGCCAGCAAAGCGTTTTATCCTGTAACGCTCACCAAACACTTCCAACTCAAATTCGGTCTCATCTGCGAGCGACGTCGGCAAATATCCAAAAACAATAGTCTTTCCAACCGTATGCCCATATCCGGCAGAGCAAGCCTGCGAGACTGTCTTGCCCTGTTTTAGAATGGTTTCGCCGCCCGTGATTGGCAGCTGATCTCCGCAGACAAAGGTGCACAGATGTTGATCGGTGCCATCAGTTTTTTGGCGTTCAAGCACTGCGCGCCCCGTGAAATCGCCTTTGCTTTTCAGATGCACGCGAAACCCTAGGCCTGCCTCGATTGGAGTGTAGTCTGGCGTGATATCCGCACTCCAATACAAATATCCTTTTTCCAGACGCAGCGATTCAATCGCCCGATATCCGACATCGCGTGTTCCGTGCGCCTGCCCTGCGTCCCACAGACAATCATAAACATGGCGGGCAAACTCCGTTGACACGTGCAACTCCCACCCCAGTTCACCGACATATCCAATTCGGACTGCTTGTACATGGGCGGCACCGATGGTGATTTCTTGCGCTGTGCCAAATGGGAATGCCGCGTTCGATACATCGTTCTCGCAAACCTGTTGCAACACCTCGCGCGATTTGGGGCCACAGATATTAATCACCGCCTTGGCCGACGTCACATCCAGCAGATGCACCGACCCATCTTTAGGCAATGCGCGGCGGATCCAATCGCTGTCATGCACACCAAACCCGGACCCGGTGACAATATAGAACCGATCCGCCCCCGTGCGGGTAATGGTCAAATCGGCCTCAATTCCGCCCGCCTCATTGCAAAGCTGGGTGTAAATCACACTGCCCACAGGTTTATCCATGTTGGACACCGCAATCTTTTGCAATGCTTCCAGTGCGCCATGGCCAATGAGTTCGAACTTGGCAAAGCTGGACTGGTCAATCAGCGCAACGGCATCGCGCACAGCCGCATGTTCCGCAGCCGCGTATTTCTTCCAGCCCGGATTAATGAACGCCAATTGATCGACAGGTTCCACGCCTTCCGGGGCAAACCACAATGGCCGCTCCCAACCGTTCTTTGATCCATAAACAGCGCCGTGTTCCCTGAGCCGATCATAAAGCGGGCTGAGGCGCAGGTTTCGCACGGTCTCAGCCTCCTGCCCCGGATAACGCATTTTGTAGTGGTGGGCGTAATGTTCGACTGCACGCGGATACATGAACGCCTTTGTGGCATGATGTGGGCTGAACCGCCGCACGTCTAGCGGCCAAAGATCAAGGCTGGGACGACCCTCAAGTATCCACTCGGCGATCATTTCCCCGGCTCCACCACCGGCCGCGATACCATAAAGGAACCCGGTCGACAGCATCAGGTTGTCGAGGTTTGGAGCCCACCCCATGACAAAATCACCATCCGCAGAATAGGGTATCGGACCGTTAATCACCTGCCGGATGCCCACTTCGTTCACCACCGGTGTTACTTGGCCAGCCATTTCAGCCAAGGGCGCAAAACGGTCCAGATTGTCTGGCAACAACTGACGCACAAATTCACCAGGTATTCCACGATCACCAAAAGGTAGCGTTCCTTCCTCATAGCCCCCAATGACCAGACGCCCCCCCGCATCCGGCTTGTAATACACCAGCCGCTCAGGGTCGCGCAGGGTCGGCAGACCTTTCACCAACTCAGGGTTTGGCAGTGGTTCTGTAACGATATACTGATGCTCCACTGCGCAAGCGGGTACCACAACACCCAGTTTCGCCGCCAATTCACGGCTCCACATCCCTGCCGCCAGAACCACGGTTTCGGCTTCATAGTCTCCGTCTGATGTCATGACGCGGGTGATCCTGCCGTTTTTGACGTCAAAATCTGTGACTTTGACACCTTGCCTGATCTGCACACCGAGCTGGCGAGCACCTGCGGCAATTGCCTGACACAGACTGGCCGGGTCAACGTGGCCATCCGATGGAATAAAGGCAGCTCCTTCCAACCCATCGGAGTCAATATAGGGAAACAGCTCTTTTGCTTCGGCTGGTGTGATGATCTCCATCTCCAGATCGAAACTGCGCGCCATCGTTGCCAGCCGCTTTGCCTCAAGAAGACGTTCTTTGGTGGCGGCGAGCCGCAAGCTCCCCACCCTATTCCAGTCAAATGCCATCCCGGTTTCTTCTTCAAGACGGTCATACATCGCCACGGATCGTTTCAGCATCCGTGTGGTGTTGCGTGACGACCGCAACTGCCCGACCAACCCCGCCGCATGCCAGGTGGCTCCTTCGGTGAGCGATGCTTTTTCGATCAGGACGATATCCTGCTCGCCGGATTTCGCCAAATGATAGGCGATGGAACAGCCGATGATGCCGCCACCAATAATAAGGTGCTTAACTGAGTGGTCGGACATAGGTGGATTTGCCTTCCGGAAAAGTTCGTTGGCCGGAAGATCAACACAAATTTCAACACATATCAACATATATGTTCTTTTTTGTTGCTACGCTGGGGTGAAGCCAGAATCGCTCCCGTGAACGAACAGCCGCAAAATTAGGGAGCTTTCGAAATGGAACTGGCCACGCCTGCCGAGCGCAGATGCGATTGCTCGGCGAACCACAGTTTAGCGCAAAACATGCCGTGGATATGGGTTAATGTGGTTATTTTAAAAAATTAGTGATTTTATGTGGCTTATATTGACATTTCATGTGGCCTAATGGTTGTATGCTGCGCACTCTACACCTTGCGCCAGCGACCATTTTGGATGCGGTCAGGAACTTGGATTGCTGAGCGGGGGCCATATTGACAATAGTTTCGTTCATAATCGAACTTGCCGGGGCGACGATGCTCTTGCTGTATTCGGTGCGTATGGTCCGCACCGGAATCGAGCGGGCATTCGGGGCTTCCTTTCAGCGTGTCCTTGCTGTTGATACGCATCCTCTTCGCGCGGCGTCGACCGGGATCGTGATGGCCATCGTTCTGCAAAGTTCGGCCGCAGTTGGGTTGCTGGTTGCAGGTTTTGCTGGAACTGCAGCACTCTCCTTCAGTTCCGGTTTAGCAATTGTATTGGGTGCTGACCTGGGCTCCGCTCTGCTTATCCAAATTCTTTCATTTAAGCTTGAATGGCTTGTTCCGTTGCTGCTCGCCATTGGCGGGGGCCTTTTCATCAAATCCGATCGGCGCAAACTGAAGCAGGCCGGACGGATCGTACTGGGCATTGCATTCATTCTCATTTCGCTTCGGTTTCTGCGTGAAACAATGAGCCCCATCGCGGGAAGTGACGTATTGCCGATGGTCGCAAGTTACCTTGAACGCGATTTTATCACTGCATTTATTGCGGGTGCCGTACTCGCATTCGTGATGCATTCGTCGGTTGCGGCGATATTGATGTGCGTAACAATAGTCAGCATTGGCGCTCTGCCTGTTTCGGCGGGGGTTTCACTGGTGCTTGGCGCAAATTTCGGTTCCGCGCTCATACCCATTTGGCTGACGCGGGGAATGTCGCCTAAAGCGCAGCGTATCCCTATGGGTAACTTTATCCTACGAGGGACCGGGGCAGTTATTGCATTGTTTTCATGCGCAAACTTCCCTCTGATACAGCTTGTTGACGGCTGGGGGCCAGGACAGGCACTTATCAACACACATGTTCTCTTCAACGCATTTCTCCTGTCTGCGATTATGTTCTGTGGTCGGCTTGAAGCACCTCTCAAAAGTATATTCTCGGATCAGGTTGTGTCCGAGTTGACCAACCCCACACATGTATCCCTGCTGAGTAAAACGCCCCAAACCATGTCGGCACCAGCACTTGCCAGCTTGCGCCGAGAAACTTTACGCATGTCACAGGTAGTAGGAACCATGTTCGCGCCGGTCATGGATCTCTATTCAAATTTTGACAAGCAACAGATGCTCGCGACACGCGCGCAGGATGATGTTGTCAATGCCGCCTTGGACGGCATCAGACACTATGTGGCTGCTATCCCTGCCGACCTTATGAACAAGCAAGAAACGAAGGAAGTCCGCGAGTTAGCGGAATACGCCATCGCGCTAGAAATTGCCGGCGATATTATTGCCAAACGGTTTTTGGTGCTCGCACAGCAGAAAAGTGCACAAAACCTACGCTTCTCTAAGGCTGGCTTGGATGAGCTGACCAATATGCACGACCAGATCACTTTGAATATGAATCTCGCTGCGAATGTCTTGATCTCGGGTGATCTGGAAAGTGCACGCCTACTGCTCGAAGAAAAAAATGAGATCACACGCGTAGAGCGTGCAAGCCGAAGAAAGCACCTCAAACGGCTGGGCGATGGCTCTGGTGTGAGTTTCGAATCAAGTGACATTCACCTCGAAACACTACGCGCGTTTCGTGACTTCAACAGCCAGATCGCGTCGGTCGCCTATCCGATCTTATACCGCGGTGGTCAATTATTGGAAACACGGTTGATCGAGACGATTGAGGCAACGGGTTAGCAAAAACAAAATATAAAAAACGTTGGAGGCGGGCCTCTAGGCAAAACCTACCACTACCAAACTAATCAACAGAGGAGACGACCATGAGAATAAAACAAACCATACAAGCGTCGATTGCCGCCGCTACCTTGCTTGCGTCGGCAGCAGTGGCCGAGACTGAACTGACGGTTTATACGTCGGTTGAGGCAGAAGATCTGCCGCGCTATGCTGAAACCTTTAACGCGATCCATCCCGACATCAAGATCAACTGGGTGCGCGATTCCACCGGCGTAATTACCGCTAAGCTGCTTGCCGAACGCGACAATCCTCAAGCGGATGTAGTATGGGGATTGGCCGGAACTTCACTGCTTCTGCTCAAAACTGAGGACATGCTGGAGCCCTATGCACCCGCTGGGGTCGAAGCGCTTGATCCAAAATTCGTTGATGGTGATGAAGTACCGTCATGGGTTGGCATGGATGCTTGGGTTGCAGCAGTGTGTTTCAATACTGTCGAAGGCGAGCGCCTGGGCCTTACGGCGCCAACGTCCTGGCAAGATCTGACAGACCCGCAGTACGCGAACCACATCATTATGCCCAACCCAAGTTCTTCTGGGACCGGGTTTTTGGATGTGTCCAGCTGGATGCAAATTTTTGGTGAGGAAAAAGCCTGGGAATACATGGATGCGCTCCATGAGAACGTCGCGCGCTACACACATTCTGGTTCAGCGCCTTGCAAACTTGCGGCATCAGGTGAAATTCCGATTGGCATATCATTCGCATTCCGGGGTGCGCGGTCGAAAGCAGACGGAGCGCCCATCGAAATTATCGTTCCGTCAGAAGGAGTCGGTTGGGAAATGGAAGCGACAGCGATTATCGCTGGTACGGAGAAGCTTGAAGCGGCCAAGAAGCTTGTTGACTTCACTGTCTCCCGTGAAGCGATGGAGATGTATAACGTTTCCTACGCCGTTGTTGCCATCCCCGGCATCGCGCAGCCAGTCAAACACTTCCCGGAAGGCTTGCTTGACGCAATGATCGTCAACGACTTCGAGTACGCAGCCAATAATCGGGCAAAAATCCTGTCCGAATGGTCCAGCCGATACGACGGTAAGTCAGACGCAAAATAACCTATGACGCCTTTTTTGGGGGCGGTGACATCGCCCCCAATACCTTTCCATTTCACACCCAAATGCGGTGGCCCTGACGACAAAGGACAATCACGTGACCATGAAGCCCGCGGAGAACCAGCCATACCTCAGCATTGAAAACCTGTGGAAAGCATTTGGAGATTTCGTTGCACTCAGGGATATCGATCTTTCGATCACCGAGGGCGAATTCGTTTGCTTTCTGGGCCCCTCGGGCTGTGGTAAAACCACCCTGCTTCGGGCGATTGCGGGACTTGACCTACAATCAAGAGGTTGCGTGCGACAAGGCGGCAAAGATGTATCGAACCTGCCCCCGTTTGAACGCGATTTTGGCATTGTCTTCCAATCCTATGCATTGTTCCCAAACCTGACCATTGAAAAAAACGTTGCCTTTGGCCTGGAAAATACTGGGCGCAGCAAATCAGAAATTACCGCACGGGTTTCCGAACTGCTGGCACTCGTCGGGTTGCCCGAACAAGGCAAGAAATACCCGGCCCAATTGTCGGGCGGACAACAGCAGCGCATCGCGTTGGCACGTGCGATTGCAACCAACCCCGGATTGCTGCTTTTGGATGAGCCGTTGTCCGCTCTTGATGCAAAGGTCCGCGTTCACCTGCGCCACGAAATCAAGGAATTGCAACGTAAGTTGGGTGTTACCACGGTTATGGTAACCCATGATCAGGAAGAAGCCCTTGCCATGGCGGACCGCATCGTCGTGATGAACCATGGCATGATCGAACAGGTCGGCACGCCCACAGAAATTTATTGCGAACCCGAGACACTGTTTGTTGCAGATTTCATTGGTGAGATGAATCAGATTGCTGCAAAAACGGGTAACGCCAACACGCTGCACATCGGGAGTGTAGAGATGAACTGCATCCCACACACATTTGCGCCGGATTCTGACATTCTCGCGGCTATCCGTCCCGAAGATGTCATCCCGCATGGCAACGACGATGCAGGCGACGCATCAGGGGTGAATTCGCTAAAGGTACTGGTGAGCGAAATGGAGTTTTTAGGATCCTTCTGGCGTTGCCGCCTGAAACACACATGTTTTGACAAAAATGAACTGATAGCAGATTTTTCCATCAACGCTGTCCGCCGACTTGAAATTGTCGAAGGGGCAATGACGACGATTGAAATGCCCGCCAACAGGTTAATGGCATTTGATGTACCGAGGGGATTGTGATGAGCATCACCAGCACACCCCAGCTTCCGGTCGGTCCAAAGATCAAAGGTACGCTCAGCCGCGACGACATTATCATGCGCGGTGGCATGATGGTCATCGCACTATATCTGTTGATCACTTTGGTATTTCCGCTTTACGCGATGCTGTCCAAGGCGTTTTCGACCTACAGCTATGACCTATCCGCTTACGAATTTCAGGTCAGCGACGAAGAGGGCGTTTTTGCATTTGATCCGGTGACGCCCGCCGCCCTTAATGAGCAGTTGCAGGTGTTGACCGATCAGGATCTGACGGCGGGCTCGGATGGGCGGCTATCGGCAACGCAGTTTTTTCCCGACTTCAGTTTTCGCAGTTCGGTGCTCTATCGCGTTCGAAACCTAACTGAGGGCGGGCAATTTCTTGTCGGGTCCACTCAGCACGCCGAACCCGACTGGGTAGAATTGGACAGTAACACATTCCGCCGCGTACAGCTGCGCCCGGTTAGATCACGAGGACTGGGCAATTTCGTTAACTACTTCTCCACACCGGCCCTGTCGAATTCGATCAAGAACTCGGTGATAATCGCCACTATCAGCACGATTGTTACCGTGACTCTGGCGTTCTGGTTTGCCTATGCGCTCAATCGGTCGTGCATGCGATTTAAAGGCCTGTTCCGGCTGATCGCCATGGCGCCGATTCTTGTCCCCAGCCTGCTACCCGGTATTGCGCTAGTTTATCTGTTCGGTAATCAGGGCATGCTCAAGGAGCTGCTTTTTGGTGCCAGCATCTATGGTCCCATTGGTATCGTAATTGGCTCCGTCTTTTTTACGTTCCCGCATGCCTTTTTGATTATCTCGACAGCATTGGCGATCTCTGATGCCAGGCTGTACGAGGCGGCGACATCCCTTCGGGCGTCGCGCTGGCGTACATTCTGGACAGTCACCATTCCAGGCGCACGGTATGGCCTCGTGTCTGCCGCCTTTGTGGTGTTCAATCTGGTGATCACCGACTTTGGCCTGCCCAAAGTAATCGGTGGGCAATTCAATGTTCTAGCGGTTGATATCTATAAGCAAGTCATCGGCCAGCAGAACTTTGAAATGGGCGCAGTGGTTTCTGTCGTATTGGTGTTTCCGGCTATTCTGGCGTTTGGCATCGACCGACTGGTACAAAGCAAGCAAGTCGCACTTCTGTCGGCGCGGTCCGTCCCTTATCAACCTAACCCAAACGCGAAAACGGACCGCATGTTCTTTGCTTATTCGTGTCTGATCACCGTCTTTATTCTGGGTATGTTACTGGTCTGTCAATTTGCGGCCTTGGTCAAATTCTGGCCCTATGACATGAGTCTAAGCCTCAAGAATTATCAGTTCGATCGCATGGACGGAGGAGGCTGGGCTTCGTACTTCAATTCAATAAAACTTGGGATCTTGACAGCTTTGGCAGGCACATCGGTGATCTTTTTCGGAGCCTATCTGGTTGAAAAATCCAATGGTTTTGGCTTGGGTCGATCATTGTTTCAAATGTTCGCAATGTTGCCGATGGCAATTCCCGGCATGGTACTGGGCCTGGCGTATATCTTCTTTTTCAATAACCCAGATAACCCGCTTAACGCGCTCTACGGCACAATGGCCATCTTGGTGGTCTGTACTGTGACGCACTTTTACTCAGTATCGCATCTAACGGCCGTGACGGCACTTCAGCAGATGGATCGTGAATTTGAATCGGTGTCGGCTTCGCTGAAACAACCAACCCTCAAATTATTTGCACGGGTCACGGTTCCGGTCTGCATGCCTGCGGTGCTGGATATCTCAATCTATCTTTTTGTGAATGCAATGACGACCGTCTCAGCCGTCGTGTTCCTATATTCACCCTCAACATCGCTTGCATCAATCGCAGTGTTGAACATGGATGATGCAGGCGACATTGCCCCTGCCGCAGCAATGGGCATGATGATCTTTTATACAAACGTCACGGCGCGGCTGATTCACATCGCGATATCACGCGGGGTTCTAAGACGCACCCAAGCCTGGCGACATAGGTAGTGTCGAGGACGCTTTCAATCTATAGACGGACAAGGGTAGACCTTGTGCCCATCGCACCGAAAAGAACCGCTAACATTTGGAACATGACATGATCGAACTCGACATACCGGCGGATAGCTTTGTCAAATTTGCAAAATCACTGGCCGATGACGCCCGTGAAATTTCGCTGGCGGGCTTTCGCAAAGACAACGCCATCATCAGCAAGAATGATCAGAGCCCGGTAACGGCCATTGATCGACGTGTCGAAACACTGGTCCGCAATCTGGTCGAAAGCACCTACCCAGCACATGGTTTTTTGGGGGAGGAATTCGGCTCTCTCAATCTCGAAGCATCTGATCTCTGGGTTGTCGATCCAATTGATGGGACACGCAGTTTTATCACAGGATGGCCAATCTGGGGAACCTTGGTCGCGAAGCTATCGCACGACGCGCCAGAACTTGGCATCATCGACATGCCCGCCCTAAACGAAAGGTGGGTAGGTGTCTGTGGGGATAAGTGCACATTCGAAGACGCATCTGGCCAGATGCAACAATGCCAAGTTTCGACATGTAAGGCATTAAACGAGGCGCGTTTCTACACTACCAATGTCCTCTATTTTGAAGCCGAAGATCGACAAAAGATCGAAGCGATGCTGCTTGCGACCGCGGTCCCCCGGTTCGGCGGCGATTGCTATTCCTATGGATTGCTTGCTTCTGGTCATGTCGATTTGGTGATTGAGGCCAATCTGGAGCCCTATGACTATTTAGCGCTTGTTCCCGTCGTCCAAAGCGCGGGTGGGACTATTACTGATTGGTCTGGGAACAATCTGAATCGCCACTCTGATGGACGCGTGATTGCAGCCTCCACACCAGAATTGCACCGCCAAGCGATGCAATTCCTGGCGCGAGCCTAAACCGCGGAAATGGGGCCGTAATTCTACTGTCCTCAATTCAGCCATTCTGCTTCAGATCAGCGCGCCATATGTCTATGGCGCGCTGATCACATTTGCGAGGATGCTAAATACATGCCTCAAATGGAGCCTTCGTATTTTCCGCTGTCAGCGTAACAGGATTACCGCCACAGCTGGGGGCATTAAGCGCCATGGCAACCAGTTCATCAATGCGATCGGCCCCCGCGCCCATTTCCAAAAGCTTGGGAGGAATGCCAAGGCGATCGTTTAGTTCTTACACATAGGCGCAAAAGCCATCAAAGCCAGATACGCTGCCGCGCTATCAAATCTGACACGGATTTGTGGTGCATTGAACGCAAGCACAGCAAGCATACAGACTGCGTTGAGGGTTCCATGATGGGTATTATTAACCGCGCCGATCGGATGGCTCAGTGTATGAATAGCGCGCAATGACACTTTTGGTGCCGCCACGCGATAGCATTTCAACCATTGCTGACGCACCATCTTGCAGCGCCGGTGATGCATCAGCAATGCACTGACTAGTATACTTTTTCACATGACTACTCATGGATATTCCGCCTCAGGGCCTACGCCTAGGTCTTCACCCGGCTCATCGACGGGTCGAACAGCGCGCCAAGCTGCACCTGACAGGGCACGCGCTTGGTGGCGACTTCCAA